>JBAQHC010000681.1:0-2800 GCA_049288095.1 Alphaproteobacteria bacterium
AGTGACGCCAGCGACTTTGATCCCTCGCCCTGAAAGCGAGCATTTGATCGAGCGCGCGCTTGAGCTCATTCCTAAAGACTCAAACGGCCGTGTGCTCGATCTCGGCACGGGCACAGGCTGCCTTCTCATCAGTCTTCTCAAAGAGCGGACGAACATGACCGGCGTTGGCGTCGATTTATCAATCGAAGCCCTTGAAGTTGCAAAATCCAACGCCATCTCTCATGCGGTGATCCAGCGCTCTACGTTTGTGCGAAGTGACTGGACCGAAAAAGCGGTTGGTGAATTCGAGCTTGTGCTCGCCAACCCGCCTTATTTGACCGAGGAAGAATTTGAGAGCGCGGCGCCCGAGGTGCGCGGGCATGAGCCGCGCCTCGCGCTTACTCCGGGTACGGATGGATTGGAGGCTTACCGGGCGATCGCAAGGGCGCTTCCGAAGGTGCTGAAGCCGGGCGGTTTTGCGGTTTTGGAGCTTGGGATCGGCCAGGCCCGTCCCGTCCGCGGCCTCCTTGAATCGCAGGGCTTCGATTCGGTCAGGATAGGGTTAGACCTTGCGGGCCGTGAACGGATGATCAGTTGCCGAAAGCCGATTGCCTCCAAAGGCTTAGCCGCGGCAAAAAAGAGGTTGGAAAGCGCCCCGTGAGGGGCTAACTTCTCGCCCGGGAACAGCCGACCTCTCGGCCCGATTGGATTGGGTCGATGGAAATTGGTCCGGTCACGAACAGGGTTCGGGCCGGGCGCTCTGAGAGAAGGGTGGGTGGCTGTCGGTCCCTTAACGGAAAGAAATGCTCGCGTGGTTTTGATCGATGGCGGCGTTTGTCCGCTAAGGAAAGTCACGATTGTGAACCCGTTTCCATCGGCGTTGTCCGGCGGTGTGCAACCGTCCATAAACTGAAGAAGGCCCATGAGACCACAAAACGGCAAGCGCGGCCGCTCGCGCGGACGTAATAAAGGCAGCCACGGCAGTCTAAACCGGACGCTTGAGTCGAACGGGCCGGACGTGAAGATCCGCGGCAGCGCGGCGCATATTCACGAGAAATATCTCCAGCTTGCGCGCGATGCGCATTCTTCGGGCGACAGAGTCGGCGCCGAGAATTATCTCCAGCATGCCGAGCACTATCACCGCATGATGATGGCGATGTTGCCGCCGGGACAAACCCTGCCTTACGGGCAAGGCCAGCAGGGCCAATTTAATGGCGGCGTGGATGGTCCTGAGGACGGGGAGGCCGACGGGCCCGAGACCGGCGAGGCGCTGCCGCCGCAATATCTGCCGCAGCATTCAGCAAATGGCGGTGGCCACCATCAGGGTCATCAGCAGCAGCCAGCGCGTGAGCAGGGCGAATATCGCGATAATCGCGACAATCGCGAGTTCCGCCAGCGTGATGGGCGTGATCAACGCGATTATCGCGGGCAAAGGGACCAGCGCGAGTTCCGAGATCAGCGGGATCAGCACGAGCCACGCGAGCAACGCGAATTTCGCGATCAGAATCGGGATCAAAGAGAGCCGCGTGATCAGCGTGAGCAGCGCGAATACCGCGATCAGCCGAGGGACGCGCAGGGCGAACCGCGCGATCCGCAGATGCAGCAGCGCCGAGAGTTCCGCGAGCCCCGTGGCGAAGGCCGCGACCAGCCGCCGCGTGACATGCGCGAGCAACGTGATACGCGCGAGCCGCGTCCGGACCGGGGCGACCGCGAGGGCCGTGATGGGCGTGAAGGGCAAGACCGCCGCCTCAACGGCCGCAGCCGCCGTATCCCCGATGACCGGGCTAATGAGGGCAATGGCCGGGTCATAACGACCCTGGAAACGACGGATCCTAATGCCCCGCAGCCGGGCACACCCACGCCGGCCGAGGACGTCGCGGGCGATGATACCGACGAGGCGCTGGCGTAGGCAAAACGCCGCCTTAACCTTCCCGATTTTGCTTGCCGCAGCCTCTTGCGCTGCGGCCGAGCCTCCCCACATTGGTCCTGGGTGGCGCCCGTTAACGGGGCCGCCCGGCTTGACGAATATCATTTGAAAAAGTGGGTCGTCTGGGCACGGTGGGGCGGGTCTTTCCGAAGAACGCCTAGGACCGTTGCGCCGAAAGGGAGTGAGTGATGAATTTTGAGAAATACACCGAGCGCGCTCGCGGTTTCGTCCAAGCAGCGCAAACCCTGGCTCTGCGCTCGAACCACCAGCAATTCCTTCCAGAACATCTTCTGAAAACCCTGCTCGATGACGAGGAGGGGCTATCCGCCAATCTCATTCGCGCGTCCGGTGGCGATGTCCGCCAGGTGACGGCGGCCGTCGATGCGGCGCTCAAGAAAGTGCCAAAGGTCGAAGGCTCGGGGAGCGGCCAAGTTTATCTCGCGCCAACGCTCGCTCGGGTTTTCGATGGTGCCGAGCAGGCTGCCGAAAAGGCCGGCGACTCTTTCGTTACCGCAGAGCGTTTGCTGTTTGCGCTCGCCGTCGAGCAGACCAGCGAAGCCGGCAAGGCCTTACGCAGCGCGGGCGTGACGCCCCAATCGCTCGAAAGCGCGATCCAGCAAATGCGTAAAGGCCGCACGGCGGACTCGGCCTCAGCCGAGGACAGCTATGACGCACTCAAGAAATATGCGCGCGACATGACCGAGGCCGCACGCGGCGGCAAGGTCGACCCGGTTATCGGGCGTGACGAGGAAATTCGCCGGACGATTCAGGTTCTGTCGCGCCGCACGAAGAACAATCCGGTTTTGATCGGCGAGCCTGGCGTCGGCAAAACGGCGATCGTCGAAGGGCTTGCGCTGCGAATCGTCAATGGCGATGTGCCCGAGAGCCTCAAGA
>JBAQHC010000682.1:0-4188 GCA_049288095.1 Alphaproteobacteria bacterium
GAGGTGTTCGAGAATTTCTCGAATGCGGCGCGAGCGGCCTTGACCGCTTTGTCGACATCGGCGGCCGAGCCGAGCGAAATGCGCGCGAACGGCTCTTCGGTCGCGGGGTTCTCGACGTCCAGGGTCCTCGGTGTCATCGGATCGACCCATTGGCCGTTGATGTAGAATTTCAGATAATCCTTCATGTGCTCATCCCTAATGCTTGGGGCGAAATTTCCCGGCGGATAAAAGCCGTTTGGCGCCCTGAGAACAAGCCTTATAGCGCTGGCGCGTGGTCGTGGTCACTTTCTGCCTGCGGTAGCAGCCTGCAACTATCGAAGCCGCGGCCTCCTTGCCAGAGCGCTCGGTGTCAGCGGATAGTGCGTTCCAAGAACAATTTAGGGAGGAGCGAATGGCCGGGGTCACGGGCGCGGCGATTTCAGCGAAAGCGCAGCCGGCCATCGGGCGTGATGCGGGCCTCGTGGCGCAGTTTAGCTGGGCGGCACTCGATTTCGCGCGCGTGCCCTACAACACGCTCGTCAACATCTTCGTATTCTCGGCCTATTTCTCGACCGTCGTCATCGGCGACCCGAAGCAAGGCCAAGTTGTTTGGAGCTATATCACTTCGGCGAGCGCGCTGTTGGTCGCCCTCGGTGCGCCATTGCTCGGAGCGATTGCCGATGCCGGCGGGCGCCGCAAACCTTGGATTGCCGCATCCATTGTAGTCGGCATTCCTTGCATGTCGCTCTTGTGGTTCGCGGCGCCCGGAATGCACACCGGCATGTGGCTCATCGTCCTCGGCTTGATCGGCGGCCAAGTGAGCTTCGAGTATGGCGCCGTGTTCATGAACGCGATGCTGCCGAATATTGCGCCACCCAATCGCATCGGCTTCGTCAGCGGACTTTCGCTCGCATTCGGCAATGTCGCGACGATCATCCTGTTCACGTTCTTCCTCTTCGCGTGGAGCTGGAATCCGCATCCTTTGTTCGGCCTTAGCGCAGCGGCACACGAGCCCGAACGCGCCGTCGGTCCGCTGGTTGGGCTTTGGCTCATGGTGTTTTGTTTGCCGATGTTCTTCTTGACGCCGGATTCGCCCGGAACGTCGCGAAACATTGGCCAGGCCGTCAGCCACGGTCTCAAAAATCTTCTGGGCACTTTTGTGCGTGTGCGGGAATACGCCAATGTCGCGCGTTTTCTCATCGCCCGCATGAGCTTCAATGAGGGATTCATCATCCTCATGCTGTTCACCGGCGTGTTTGCCGCGGGCATCTTGCATTGGACTCCGACCATGCTGATCGTCGAAGGGCTGATCAACAGCGTGGTCGCCGCGAGCGCGGGCCTGTTTTCCGGCTGGCTCGATACCAAGCTCGGCTCCAAGCGTGCGACGATGGCCTTCGTCGTAGGCACGCTCGTCTTGAACGTCATCCTGTGCTCGATCTCGCCGCACGAAGTGTTCTTCATCGCGCTTACGCCTGCTCAGGTGGCGTCCGATGGCGGCCTGTTTGGAACGTTGCCGGACAAGGTGTTCCTGGTGACGCAATGTCTCGTCGCGTTCTTTGTCACCGGCGCGCTCGGCACGGCGCGCGCGATGATGGCCAAGATCTCGCCGCCCCATATGCTGAATGAGTTCTTCGGGCTGTTCGCGTTCTCTGGTACGGCGACGAGCTTTATCGGTCCGCTCGCCATCGGGCTTGTCACGCAGATCTTCAACAGCCAGCGCGCGGGCGTCGCGGTCGGCGTTGTCTTCTTCATCGTCGGCTTCTCGCTTATGTTCCTCGTCAAGGAAGAGCAATCAGCGGCGAGCGAGAGCCACTAGCCTATAAGAGCATCTTTAAGCCCTCTCCCGCGGGGAGAGGGCTGGGTGAGGGGTTTGCGACGCAAGTCGACGCCCGATGAAAACCCCTCACCGATCCGCGGATCAATTGCAGTCCTCTCCCCGCGGGAGAGGACACAATAATCAGCGCTCAGGCCTCAGAGATGCTTGATACGCGGATAAACTTCGCGGCCTAAGAGCTCGAGCGAATGGCGCCACGCTTTGGGGTTGTCGACATAGTCGTAACCCAGGGCCATCAGCGTGCCGAAGCCGCCCGTCAGACGATGCATCTCCTCGATCTGGCGCACGACGCTCGCGGGGGAACCGACAATCCAATTGTTCTTCGCCATGAAATCGGCGGTGAGGTCGCTGTCGGGAATGTCTTTGCCGCCCTTCATCACGTCGAGCATGTTGAAGGCCTTCATCAAGCGCAGATTGTAGTTGATCTCGAAATACCCCATGCCGCCTTGGGTCGCGATCTTCATTGCCTCGACGTCCGTGTCGGCGACGACAATCTGCTTGGCAATTCGCCAATCCTTGCGGCTGGGCACGCGCCGCGCTGCTTTCGCGGCGCCCGAATAAGTGTCCCAATGCCCGGTGAGATAAGCATTGTTGAAGGCAAGGCTCATCGGCCAGTAGCCGCGCTGGCCGCAAATCGTCAGCGTTTCCGATTTCGCTGAAATGCCTGCCATGCCGACGGGCGGATGCGGTTTCTGCACTGGCAGAAGGTGATGCCAGAAGAGATCCATCATCCGGTCGGGCTTTGTGACCGTCCAATATTTGCCCTCGTAGGTCCAAGGTGCTTTCTCCGTCCACAGACGAATGATGACATCGAGACTTTCGCGCGCCCGGTCGCGCAATGTCGCCGCGTCGTAGCCGAAGGAAACTTGGTCGCTCGGGATCCCGCCTGTGGCGACGCCGAAATTCACGCGGCCGCCCGAAGCGTGATCAAGCAGCGCGAGACGGTCGGCCACCTGGATCGGGTGATGGAACGGCAAAATGAATCCGCCGGGCCCGATGCGCAGGCGTTTGGTTTCGCGAAAGCCGACCGCCATCAACAAATCCGGCGCGGGGATTGGCTCCCACGGCACGGCGTGATGCTCGCCGATCCAGCACTCTTGAAAACCGAACTCGTCAAGCCAATGCATCACATCGATGTTGAAATCGAACGCCTGCTTCAAATCCCGCTCCGGCGGATGCGCCGGCATGGCAAACAAACCTAGTTCCATTTCCTCACTCCTCTAATCCCCTCTCCCCTTGTGGGAGAGGGTGGATCATCGAAGTGGTTTCGATGATCCGGGTGAGGGGTGATCTTGCTTGTTGCCCCACCCTCACCCGAACGTCCGTCTTATGCGACGGATGTTCGACCTCTCCCATCGAGGGAGAGGTGAAACAATCAACCGTTTGGGTTGACGAGCACCTTGCATTGCGTGGAACGATGCTTCAGCGCCTCGAACGAAGACGGCAGAGCCGCGAGGCCGATATTGTCCGTCACCATTTCTTCAGGTGCCGTATCGCCGCGACCCAGCGCATCGAGTGATGTCTCGAAGTCGCGCACATCGTAAAACGCGGACGGCACGAGGGTGATTTCCTTCTGGATCACCGTGAACGGCATGTAGTGATCTTGCTCGGTGCAGAGACCGACAATCACTACGGTGCCGCGCTTGCCGGCGAAGTCGACACAGCGCTGCACGAGGCCGGTCTTGCCGACGCACTCGAACACGATCTCCGGCGGGCCGCCGAGCGCTTCATTGGTGAGACGCACCTGATCCTGAAGCGGCGCTTGCGGATCGATGAAGGCATCCGCGCCCATTTCCATAGCGAGGCCTTCGCGCGTGCGCGATGAGGCGGTCACCGCAATCTTGCCGGCGCCGATCATGCGCCGCGCCCAATAGATCGTTGTGAGGCCAATCGGCCCTGCGCCGATCACCAAGACGCGCGCGCCGGAGCGGATTTTCGAGACGTTGACGGCGTGAAGCCCGACGGCCATCGGCTCGACCAGTGCACCATCTTCAAGCGAAACGCCCGAAGGCATGCGCACGCATTGATGCTCTTCGACCTTGGAGAATTGGCCATAGCCACCGCCACCGACACCGAAGCACACCCGGCAATTCGCGGGGTCACCCGAAAGGCAGGCGCCGCAGGTGCCGCAGCTTTCGAGCGGAAACGCCGCGATGCGATCGCCCATCTTGATCTTTTTCACGTCGCGGCCGACGGCGACGACCTCGCCCGAATATTCGTGGCCGAGCACAACGCCTGGCGGTACGCCGAAGATCGGGTCTTCCGAGATGTGGAGGTCGCTGCCGCAAATGCCGCAGCGATGAACCTTGAGGATCACATCGCGCGGGCCTGGCGTCGGGTCGGGAACGGTTTCAACCACCAATGGCTTTTTCAGC
>JBAQHC010000683.1:0-6088 GCA_049288095.1 Alphaproteobacteria bacterium
AGGTTGATCTCGAGCCGATCGGTGTCGAAACGCACGGGCACATCGAATGTGAAACCCGCGGTTATCGCGCCAGAGCTCGGGATGTGTCCGGAGAGAAACGTCACCGCACCTGTTGTCGTATCGAACGTGAAATCGGTGCCGAGCGTTTTCTCGACGCCGCCGACAGCAACGCGTACGCTTCCCGCCACGGGCTTCGCGATTGCGCGCGCATAACTTTGCCCGCCGGAAACATAGGTCTTTGTAAGCTGGAATGTCGCGGTAACGCCGTCACCGGTTCCGATCGCCTGATCCGCCGGCGAAGGCGTCGCGCTCGGCGCGCAGGATTTGCTATCAAGCGCGTCTCTGAATCTAAAGCCATAAAGGCGTCCTTGCCGCGCTTCAAAAAACGCGATCAGCGCGTGAATGTCATCAAGCGTTGCGAGCGCATAGCCGGCGTTATAGCGCCGCCGGGATTGCGCCCAGGGCGTGTTGCGCTCTTCGTAGCCCGACGCCAGCGTGACGATATCGGTGCGCCGCTCCGGCCCGCCGACCGACCCGAAGGCCAGGCGCTGCGGAAACAAGACTTCGTGGAAACTCATTGTGCGTCACAATCCCCGCTGGCCGCGCGCAACGGCACGCGCGAGCATCGCAGTCAGCTGTGTCTCGGTGCGGCGGAAGCTTTCGGCGTCAGGCGAAGTCACGTTGAAATTCACGGTCACGCCTTGCCCGCGATAATTCGTGAGCGGATCGATTTGCCCCGCGCCCGAAGGCACGAACAATTCCGGACCATGCTCGCCGACGAGATAGGCTTGCGAGGACGAAACCGGCCCGCCGGTCGCGCGCCCGCCGCCGAACGAGAACAAGCCTTTGACAGCGTTCTCGACGAAATTGGTGAGCGGCTGAGCGACAAGCTTGTCGAACGAGAGCCGCGCGAGATCGCTCAGCATGGAATCGACCATGCTCTTGATTGAGACCTGGCCGGAGCGTGCCGCATGATCTAGAGCAAGACGCATAGCCGAAAATGTCTTATCGAAAGCTTGCGACAAGGACATTGCGGCTGCGCTCGCCGGCGCCGCGAACTCGCTATCGAAGATGCTCGCCGCTTGCTTGAGATTCTGTGCAAGCGACGACGTATCGACTTTGACGCTGATCGATGAATCCGTTGCCATATCCGTTCCTAAGCCTTTGGTGCCCCCTCACCCTTCCCTCTCCCCGCCAGCGGGGAGAGGGTGGACGCAACGCGGCCGGGTGAGGGGCTCGATTCAAAATCCGGATGCGCGTGCATCAATGCTTCAAGATCGCCGCGCGTCGGCGCATTGGTTGCGCGCGGGGCTACCAGCGCGAGCCATTCCCACAGGCTCAAGCGCCAAAACTCCTCGGGCGCCAAACCCAAATCACCGACACCGAAACGAAACCATTCCGCCCACGGCGTTTGTTTGATTTGCCCCTCCCCCTCTGGGAAAGGCAGGGAGGGGGATTTGCTGCGCGCGTTCGCGCGCGTGGCTATCCCTCCCCGAGCCCCTCCCAGAGGGAGGGGGACTGTGTGTTGTGCCTTCATTGCGCGCCGAGCCCTGCAGCTGCAAACGCTGCGGCAATCGCTTGAGCAGCGCTCGACAAATCGATCTGACGCGTCAGCAGCGCCTCGTTCGCCATATCGTGCCCGCCGCCGCGTAAGAGCGCCGCAAGGATGATGGCAAGATCGGCGACGGTCGGCGCGCGTAAGCGCTCCGTCAGCTCCAGCAGCGATCCGAGCCCAAGGCCGTACTCGATCTCCGCAAGCGCGCCGAGCGTCAATCGCAAGCGATAGAGCTCGCCTTCGATCCGCAGATCGACATCGCCGCGCATTTGATTGGTCATTGTCAGAGGCTCGTGAAGGTGATTGCGCCGGAGGATTGCAGTGTGATCGTGAACGTCACCGCCCCGTCATAGCTGCCGGCATATTCGAGCGCGGTGATCTGGAACGCCCCGGCGATCGTGCCGAAGCTCGGGATCACGATTTGCCAATTGGCGAGCGCTTCGTTGAAAAAGATGCCACGTACGGTTTCATCGCTCGCCGCGTCCTTGAAGATGCCGTTGCCGCTGACCGAGACGGATCGGACACCAGCTGCGGCGAGGAGCTCGCGCCAACCGCCGCTCGTGTCTGCATTCGTCACATCGACCGTTTGCGCATTGAGCTGAATTTGCTTCGCGCGCAGGCCCGCAACTGATGCGAATGTTTCTGGCGGCCCATCGCCATTGCCGACTTTGAGCAGCAAGGCTTTGCCGGTTTGTGCTGTCATAACTTTCTCCGCATCCCAACAAATCCCCTCTCCCCTTGTGGGAGAGGGTTAGGGTGAGGGGTTGAATCAAAGACTCTTCGGGCCATTGCCCCACCCTCACCCGGATCGCTAAGGCGCTTCGCGCCAAGCGATCCGACCTCTCCCATCAAGGGAGAGGCGATAGATTTCATTCGCTCTTCTGGGTCAGCGCCCGAAAGCGCAATGTCGCGCGCGAGATCTGTTCCTTCTGATCCTGCGAAAATACCGATGCGACGAAAGACAAATCGATCAGCGCATAGCCATCGAGCGTGAGTGCTGCGCCATGCAGCGCCGCCTCGATGACAATTGCGATCGCTTTCGCCTGTTTGAGTCCTGCGTAGCTCGACCACACGTCGATCATGATGGCATGTAAATCGATGCGTGCATCGTCGGCATCGTTCTCATCGACTTTCCAATCGCCGAACGCGATGTAGGGCAATTGCGCGCCGGTCGGCACGCGATCGTGGACTGGCGGCGGATTGCCCACGAGAGCGATCAAATCGGCATTGGTTTCGAGCGCGCTGCGAATCGCCGCTTGCAAGGACCACGCAGAGCTCGTCATGGCGTGCTCGCGTCATGGCAATCGACAAAGAGCAGCGCGCCCTTGCCCTCGGGGTCGTAGATCGCATCGATCTCGAAGAGCTTTGCGCCGAACTGAATGCGCATCGCCGGCGTGAGATCGTTGCGATAGCGGATCGTCAACCGGTAAGTGCCGCGTGGCACTATCTCGCTGGCGCGCACGACTTCCGCGCCGCCGAGCGAAACGATCCGTGCCCACACGCCCGGCCCGTCGGCCCACGCAATCGATTGCCCGCCGCCGTCGTCGAGCGTGGCGACAGGCGTCTTGAACGTGACGCGATGACGAAGATCGCCGATCATAGCCGCACCTCGCGGAACGGCGCGAGGAGATCGATGACGCCCGGCGTAAGCGCCGCACCTGCTTCGATAACGCCTCGGTTCTCATAGGCCTCGGCGACGAGCTTAAGAACCACGAGCCGCAAAGGCGCGGGCACCGCATCGGCTGCATCACCGAAGCCGGCGTCGAAATCGACGGTGATGCCGGCCGCCGGCACGTCGGGTTTCGGCCAAAGGCCAGCGACTTGTTCGATGAGGCGCGGCGGCGAGGCTTCCGCATCGAGATGGTAATCCGTATCCGGAATATTGACCGCCACGCCGCCAACGCTGACGACAGCGCTCGCCACGCTCAGGACCGGCCTTAGCGGCAGATAAACGCGCCGGTGAGAATCGGCGCCGCGCACCGGCCATTTGTCGAGCGTGAGCTGCCAGCTCTGCCGTAGCAGAATGAGGCCGGTCTCGCGCTCGAAAAGTCCGCGCGATGCAGCGATGAGCAGCGTGATCGCATCATCCTCCGCCGAAGTATCGACGCGAAGATAAAGCTTCGCCTCATCGAGGCTCACCGGCTCAAGCGCCGGCGGCTCAATTTGTTTCAGTGCCATTGATGTGTGCTTTCGAAAGAGTCTTCACCTCGCCCCGCTTGCGGGGAGAGGTCGAATGCGAAGCATTCGGGTGAGGGGTTTATTGTTCACCCCTCACCCCGCCCTCTCCCCAGAAGGGGAGAGGGTTGTTAGCTCGCGGCGAACTTCATGACTTTAATCGCAGCGAAATCCATGACGCCGCCGCCGACGCGCTTGGTTGCGTAGAACAAGACGTAAGGCTTGGCCGAATACGGATCGCGCAGGATCCGAATGCCGACGCGGTCGACGATCAGATAACCACGGTGGAAATCGCCGAACGCGATCGACAGCGAGTTCGAGGCGATTGTCGGCATGTCTTCCGATTCGATCACGGGATAGCCCATGAGCGAAGCCGGTGAGCCCGGATCAGTGCCCGGCCGCCAGATATATTCGCCGGTTGAATCCTTGAACTTGCGAATCGCAGCGGCGGTCGTGCGGTTCATCACCCAATTCGCGTTCGCACGGTAAGACTGGCGCGGGGCATAAACGAGGTTGATCAGCGCATCCGAGGGATTGCTGCCGGCGAAAGCGCCATCGGCGCCCGACGCGATGTAGCCGATCTTGTCAGGCGTCCAGCTCGCATCCGCAACGGTGGTGTATTGCAAAAAGCCCTTCGGCTTGCTGGTGCCGTTGCCGTTGACGAAGGCTGCGCCTTCCTGCTCGGCGAAAGTCGTCTGAATTTCCTCCGCAAGCCAGGTTTCGACATCGGCGGCCGAGTCATCCAAGAGCGCTTGCGTCGCCGCCGGCATCGCGTAAAGCTCCGCGGTCGGATAGTCGACCTCGGTGATGGTCGGCGCATCAGTTTGCGGGCGCGCATCGGTCTCAGCAACCCAGCCGGTCGCGCCGCTCGCGGTAACGAACGGAAGCTTTAGGGTCGAAGTCCCGATTTGGCGGATGCTGGCGACCGAGCGGATCGGCGAGATCTTCGGCAGCACGCGCGCGATCATCGTCTCGATCTCGGAAGGGATCAAAACGCCGCCATCCCCGCCGCTTGCGAGCGGCACGACGGTCTTGAGTTCCGATGGCGCCGTGCCCCGACGCAAGAACTCCCGAAACGATTTGCGCTCGCTCGACTGCGTTTCGGCGGCGCTGCCCAGGCGCGGGCGCGCTATTGCCGCGGCCACCTGATCGACATGCGATTTGAGCTCGCCCACCTTCGCGTTGATGCGATCGACCTTCTCTTCAATCACGATATCGGCGGTAGATTTGCGCTCGAGCTCCTTCAAGCGTTCGTCATTCGCGCTCTTGAATGCCTCGAAGGCGCGAAAGAAATCGCCGACCGCGCGGTTAAGCTCGGCATGATCGGGCGCGGACTTGCGCTCCACCGGCTGGGTGTAAGCCTTGCGCTCCTGCGCCGGGCCTTGAATGTTTTCCTGCATACCTCAAACTCCTTGCGACATAAACAAACGGGATCCATGCGAGAGCGTTCTTAAGAGGCTCGCTTGCGGCGCATCCTCCGCCGGCCAGGCGGAGGCGCCCGGCAGCATCGGAAACGTCACCAGCGAAACTTCCCAAAGATCGATCTCGGTAATCAGGCGGCCCTGCGGGCCTTGTTTTGCGGCGGTCACGACATTGAAGCCGATCGAAAGCCCAGTGAGCGCGCCTTGCACGAGCAGCGCATAGGCCTCATCGCCGCGCTGCGTTTCGAGATTGAGCGCGCCCGCGATGAACAGCCCACGCGCATCTTCATGCGCATCACTCAGAAGGCCGATCGGCTCCGCCGCATCGTGCTGATAGAGCAGCTTGAACGCGCTTGGCGGTTTTTCGCGCAGCGTGCGCGTGAAGGCACCTGGCGCAACGACATCGCCGGCCATGTCTTTGACGCCGAACAGGCTCGCGTAACCTTCGATTGCTGCGGTGTTCATTGCTGCGACCTCGCCGCGAGCGAGTCCCCTCTCCCCTTGAGGGAGAGGGTTAGGGAGAGGGGTTGAGTCAAAGAGTCTTGCCCCACCCTCTCCCGGATCGCCAACGGCGCGTTCGCGCCGGACGATCCGACCTCTCCCGTCAAGGGAGAGGTGATTAGAAGGAACGTATTCATCTATTTCCTTTCGTATCAATCGGGCTCAGCCGGTCGACTTTGCGTTCGATGCGGTCGAGCGAGGCGCGCATCGAAACGCTTTGCTCTTCAAGCCGCGCCGTGCGGTCGAGCAAAACGCTCACGTCATCGGAACGCTTTTCGAGATCGGCGAGCCGCTCACTCACAGCACCGGCCCACAAAAAAGCCCCCGCCGTTTGCACGCCGAGGGCGAAGAGGAATGCCCAGCCGACCTCGCGCTTAAGGCGCGGCGGCCGCATCAGCCGTTGAATGTCGGTCATGCCCTCGCCTCCGGCTTCACC
>JBAQHC010000684.1:0-5249 GCA_049288095.1 Alphaproteobacteria bacterium
GAATTACAGCATCCAGCGCCGCTACGACATCGCCTATCAGCAATGCATGTACGCCAAGGGCAATCAGGTTCCGGGTTTCTATCCGCAGGGCTATGGGCAGCCGGGTTACTCGGCTCCGCCGCCGCCTCCAGGCTATTCAGCACCACCGCCCCCGCCGCCGGGCTACTGAGCCATGCGAACTTGAACAGAACAGAAAGGAGAGCGCTGCAGCTCTCCTTTCTTTTGCGCGCTAGGTCTCACTCCGACGCTTGTGAACGAGATACAGGTTCGCAAGGTGACCTCGGATGCGAACCGAGGCGATCTTCTCGGCGGAAACCGTTCCGATCGTTGTGACGGCCGCGTGACGCGCAGATAACCCTCTATGAAAGACGGCGCGCGTTCTCGCGGAAGAACAGAGCCTGGCTGATCGCCACTTTGATGGCGCTTGGCACAAAGGGCTTCGTGATGAGATAAGTCGGCTCGACCTTGCGGCCGGTAAGCAGGCGCTCCGGAAATGCCGTGATGAAGATCACCGGCGCTTCGATCTCGCGCAGGATCTCGGAAGCGGCATCAATACCGGAGCTGCCATCCGCCAGCTGAATATCCGCGAGCAGCAGATCGGGCTTATCTTCCTGGGCGGCATTGATTGCCTCCTCTTTCGTCGTGGCGACGCGCGTAACATGGTGTCCAAGCTCTTGCACATGGCGTGCAATATCGAGCGCGATGACAGGCTCATCCTCGATAAGAAGCACGCGCGCCTTCATAGCTTGGGCAAGATCGGCCTCGGCCTGATCGAGCAAGTCGGCGACCTCCCATTCGTCGATGTCAAGAATTGTTGCAGTCTCTTGAGCAGAGAATCCTTCCATCGCCGTCAGTAGCATGGCCTGCCGCGCGCGCGGATCAAGCTGCCCGAGGCGTTCATCAGCGGCTTTCATTGCCCTGCTCTCCGCCAAATTAGCAGGCTGCTCTTGATCATCGTCCGTATCGATCGTGCGATGAAAAAATTGGAATAGCGCGACACGTGTCGGTAAACTCGCGCCGAAATCTTCTGGCGATTCCGTCAGAGCCTCAAGACACGCAAAGACATTGCCGTCTCCGGTGTCGCGAGAGCCCGACAGCGCGCGCGCATAGCGGCGCAGGAGCGGGATATGCGGCTCGATTTGACGTGCAAGCGACATACTGCCTCCAAAAGCTCTAGGCGATTAACCAGAGTTCCCGTGCCTTGCAAAAGTTCCGGGACATTAATTTGTTCCCAACCCTGGAACTTTTTTGCGTTCGCAGACCTTTTGTGATCGTAGTCGGGGTTCCCGCGCGCCGGATATCGCGCGAAGCTCGGCAAGTACTCCGTGGGTAACTCTTTGATTTGAAGATCATTTTGGTGCCGAACATGAACAATGTTTCAAAATTTGGAAGCGCTTGGTCTCACACTTCGCCGCCACGGCGGTCGAGCTATTCGTGGCTCGGAAAGAGACTAAGGCAGCTTCTCAATGTCTATGAGGAGGAGCCGGTCCCGGACCGCCTCCAGCAGCTTCTCGATCAGCTTGAAAAAAGTGAGGCGGTACAGGGGCAGCAAGCTGGCGCAACCGCAAATTCCACAGCAACGCGGAAGCCTCAATCATGACGACTTTCAAAGACGATCTCATTGCGCTGTTGCCTAATTTACGCGGCTTTGCGCGCTCGCTTTGCGGCAACCCGGATTGGGCCGACGACATCGTTCAGGAAACGATTTTGCGCGCCTGGGCGAGCCAAAGCAGCTTCGAGCAGGGCACCAATCTCAAGGCGTGGCTCTTCACGATCTTGCGCCACTACTTCTACAACGAAGTGCGCAAGCGCCGGCACAGCGCGGAAGTGCGCAGCGAGGAGCCGCCTCAGGGCGTCGTGAACGAATGCCAGCCGCTACAATTGCATCTCGCCGATTTGGCACGCGAGCTCAATCACTTGCCAGCCGAACAGCGTGAGGCTCTGATCCTCACATCGGTTCACGGCTTCTCCTATGAGCAGGTCGCTTCGATCTGTAATTGCGCGCTCGGCACTGCAAAGAGCCGCGTTGCGCGCGCCCGCCGCGCCTTAACGGAAAGGCTTGGTGGACCCGAAATCGGAACGGTAATGTCGCCGTCGAGCGAATCAATAACACAGGGCGCGAGCCGATCGACTTAGTCCGCATCTGCTCGTGCGGATAACAACTGCGAGCCCGGCGGCACCGCCTCCACCGATAAATGCACAGCGCCAAGCGGCAAGACATCCAGCAGGCCCAAGAGCGAATTCCGATTCTGAAGTCGCTGCGTGCGCGCGTGCTCATAATCTTACTCGCGGCGCTGCTGCCAGTGGTGTTGCTCAATCTGTTCACGACGTATTCGCGCTTCATCGAAGCCAAGCATCGCGCGCGCAGCGATCTTCAGGATCTCTCCGAGATCATCACCGATGAAATCGATCACTATCTGAGCAACGCCTTCGCGCTTCTTACAATCCTTAGCAAACAGCCGGAAGTTCTGTCGCGGACGCCCTCATGCGGACGATTTCTCGCCGCTACACTGAAAGGATTTTACGGCTATTCCAATCTCTTCGTCATTGACCGCGCTGGACACGTGGCCTGCAGCGCAGTTGCATCCACGCGCGAGGTCTCGTTCGCCGGTCAATCCTGGTGGAAGAGACTGAATGCCCGTGGCGGGCCCGTGGTCGGCGAGCCAGGCATAGAACCAATTACGGGTGAGCAGGCCGTGATCATCGCGCTTCCTTTAACGGCCGACGTCTCCGGTCAGCGCGCCGCCATCGCTCTCGCACTCAAAGACACAACCCTGCAATATCTGCGGCGGCTCGCGCGCGTGCCTCCGGCAACGCTGCTTTTCGTGCTCAATGACACCGGAAACCTTTTGCTCGGACCTTCCGACAAAGCTTCGCTCGCACAATTGCCAGCCAATCCCAATTTCCTCGGCAAAGCTTCGAAATTGGGTGAGGTGTTCGACGGCAAAGCGAAATCGGGCGGCGATCTTGTTTATGCGGTCGTGCCGATGCTCGAAGACAAGGTGTTTGGACTCATCGCGCAAGGCGCAATGACTCTCGACGGCCCGCGCCTCTGGGCGCTCACCGAGCAAGTGCTGCTTCCGATCTTGCTCACAGCTGGCGTCTTGGTGATCGTGTGGTTCGGCACGGACCGGATCCTGTTGCGCTGGATCAGGCACTTGACTGCCGTCGCGATCGCCTATCGCCGCGGCCACATGTCGGTACGTGCGAGGAACTTGCAGGACGCGCCGACCGAGCTTCAGCAACTCGGCGAGACATTAGGAGACATGGCCGGCGCGATCGAAACGCGTGAAAATCGCCTCAAAGATACGATTGCGCAGTGTGAGCTGCTCATTCGCGAGGTCCACCATCGCGTGAAGAACAATCTTCAAGTGATTGCGAGTCTCTTGAGCCTTCAGGCGCGAAACGAGGAAGCGCCGGATGCAAGGCGCGCGCTCAGAACGATTCAGTTGCGCATCGAGGCAATCGCTCTCGTCCACCGCAACATCTACCTCGCCGACGAGGTTGAGTACGTCAATCTGCAAGACCTCGTGCCCAATGTGGCGCATCAAGTCGAACAGTTTTACCACGATGCCGGTCGCATCGAGCTCGCAATCGAGGCCGAACCGATCTGGCTCACCGTCGACCGCGCGATTCCGTTGTCGCAATTCATCGTCGAAGCGCTCGCCAACAGTTACAGCCACGCATTTCCGCATGGCCGGGGCGGGCATATTTCGATCACGCTCCACTGCAATTCCTCGGGTGAGGCGTGCCTTCTAGTCGCCGACAATGGCGTCGGGCTGCCCTCCCCAGGAACAGAGACGCACAGCGGCAGACTAGGCCATGCGCTTATGCAATCCCTCGCGCGCCAGCTTGGCGGCACAGCAGAATTTAAATCGGCGGATGGCATGCAGGCGGTTCTAAGGTTTGCATACCGCGCCCCGGACATTGCGCCCGCAAATGCCCGCAAGAGCGGCGCGCAAACAGCTTCATCGATGAGCCCTGAAGCGGCCGAGCGCGCTATGGCAGAGGCTCACAGCTGAGGGATCCGAGCGCGTCTCGCTCGGCGACCCAGCGCCGTTCAGCGAAGCTAACCCATTGATTTTGCTGGTACCGCCTCGTGGAGTTGAACCGCCCCCTGGGTTCAAATCATCGGCAAGGGCTTTACAGGCAACTGAGGGACCTGCGTAATAGATGTGCCAAGTCAAAGGGACGTCTCTGCTTAGGGGGTGGGGATATTGTACTTTGATGCACGATATCAGCGGGCATTAGTTGCCCTCGCTTTGCTACTGCCGCTTGTTGCTTGCGCTATGGCAACGCGGGGATCGTCCACAGCCGTAGCGCCCGCGTCTGGCGTAGCGTTGCTCACGCCGAATGATGCAGACGCCGCTCTCGCCTGTGAATCCAATTCGGCGTCGAAAACAGCTCCGAACACAAAACTCCTAGGCACCTGGCGGCTCAAAATAACCGAGGCCGACCGGCCTCGAATTAGCGCCGCAGTACTCGTCATCTCGGATGCCGGCAACGGCAAGTCAAAGTTGAGCATTTTGACAGTCAGCGTCGATGGCAAGTCTAGCAGCACCGAGGCGACCTTTGCGATTGACGGCAAGGATTATCCTGTGACCGGTGATCCTGATGTCGACAGTTACGCGTTCAAGAGTCCCAATTCGAATACACTTGTCATCTCCGAAAAGAAGAATGGCAAGGCAATCGCCCAGACGACGATCGTTGTGTCGGCTGACGGCCTGAGCGAAACGGTGACCAGGCTGTCCACTGGCGCCGACGGCAAGGCCATGAAAACTCTGAGCGTCTGGACCCGGCAGCCAACAAAAGCTTCTCCAGATTACGATACAGGCGCCTCAACGACAGCACCCGCCTCCGATGCAACCAAAGTCTCCGATTATAGCAAGACCACGGCAACGGCGGGACCTGGCGCCGATCAGACGGTGGACCTCAAAACAGGGCCAACGAGCAATCAAACGCAATCCCAGCAAACAACCACCAACAGTCAAACGCGGACTGGGCCAACGGCTGGCTCGACGAGCTCGACGACCACAGTTGAGACGCAACGCGGGAAGGTTGAGGTCAAGGAGGTAAAGACGGTCTTTTACGCGACAAATCGCAAGCGGGGCCCCGATACTTCAGATCACCAAGCGACTTACACCAGCGACGTGGGGCCCGGCTTGAGCTACGGAGTAGCGCAAGTGACGATTCCAAAGGGCCACAAAGCCGGCAAGATCGAGCAACCGCTCATTCCTTTTGTCATTGAT
>JBAQHC010000685.1:0-2600 GCA_049288095.1 Alphaproteobacteria bacterium
CGTCAAAGACCACGATTCTACGAGATTAAAAGGCTAAGGATCCACAACCGACTCCGTTCCCCCATTGTGAACGGCCGTATCTTGTCCAGGACTGGCGCCTGCTCATCTCGGCTTTCTGACTTTTTCATTAGCGACAACCACTAAATGAAATGTTCCCGACAGATCGCTAGCCCCAATACTGTTCACTTTAGGATCCAATCTGTGGTACCCTGTCGGAAATCCGACAGGAGGACCGCGTATGGCACGAACCGTCGCCGAGCTTCCCAGTGGTGCGCGCATTACCGATTTCATCAGTTTGGGTGTTTTGACCAAGACGTTTCCGCTCGCAGCGATCCGAGCTGTGCTCGGCAGTACGGGTAAGGCGAGCCTTAGACAAAGGGATCTTCCCGCTCACGTGGTGGTTTACTACGTGATTGCACTGGCGCTGTACATGCAGTCGTCGTACCGCGAGGTTCTGCGTTGCCTTTTGGAGGGGATACAGTGGCTTTTGGGACCTGCAGCGGTGGTCAAGGTAGCCGGCAAATCGGGTATCTCTCAGGCGCGTACGCGCCTGGGGTGGAAGCCGATGCAACAACTGCACGATGATATTGTGAAACCCATCGCCGTTAAATCGACGAAAGGCGCTTGGTATCGAGGCTGGCGACTGGTGAGCCTCGATGGCAGCACGTTGGACATCGCCGATGAGAAGGAAAATGAAAAGACTTTCGCCCGACCTTCTGCCAGCCGGGGGAACAGCGCCTTTCCCCAGCTGCGCTTTGTATCCTTGGTCGAGAACGGCACCCATGTGTTGTTTGCAACCCGCATGGGAAGCATTAAAACCGGGGAGATAACGCTTGCCAAGGAGGTGCTGAGTTCTCTTGAGAAAGGGATGTTGTGCCTTGCCGATCGGAATTTCTTTGGATTCGAATTGTGGAACCAAGCGCGTGGGAGCCGAGCAGATCTGCTCTGGAGAGTGAAAAAGAACCTGCGCCTTCCATGTGAGAAAAGACTGCCCGATGGCTCTTACCTGAGCCGAGTCTATGCATCGCCGAAAGACCAGCGTCACGGGAGAAACGGAGTTGCCGTTCGAGTCGTCGAATACAGACTGGAGGGAGTCCAGGGTGCCGAGCCCATCTACCGATTGCTGACCACGATTGTGGAGCATGAAGCGGCGCCGGCGGCCGAGTTGGCTGCGCTCTATCATGAACGCTGGGAAATCGAGACGGCTTTGGACGAACTCAAGACCCATTTGCGCGGCTCCAGGATTGTGTTGCGCAGCAAGACTCCGGATTTGGTGAAGCAGGAGTTCTACGGCTTAATGATGGCCCACTTCGCCGTTCGCGGGCTGATGCATGAGGCGGCCTTGAGGGCCGATGAAGATCCGGATCGACTCTCTTTTCTCCATGCCGTGCGCGTGGTGCGCAGGAAAATCGCGAGGTTCGCCTCCCTTCCCCCCTCAGGACAGGAAAGCCTTTCATGAACGTGTTCTGTTGGAGATTCTTGAGGAACGGGTGGCATCGAGTCGATCGCGCTGCAATCCCCGAGGAGTCAAGCGCAAAATGGGCAACTATCCACTCCGACCGCGCAACCGGTCGCCCACAAAAAAGATTATGATCGAAAATCATATTAGAATCATTAAATGAACAGTATTGGGGCTAGGATAGCGTCATGTCTCATCCTTACGTCACCATCGATCTTGAAAAGATCGAGCATAACGCCCGCACCATCGTCGAACTCTGCCGCGCCCATGGCCTTGCCGTGGTCGGGGTCACCAAGTGTACGTGCGGCCACCCTGAGATCGCCAAGGCTATGGCGCGCGGCGGCGTCGCTGCAATCGGCGAATCGCAGCTGGAAAATATCCAACGGATCAAAGCCGCCGCCCTAGAATCTCCCTGTATGCTGCTTCGCCTGCCATCGCCGTCCGAGGCGAACGAGGTCGTTGAATGGGTGGATGTCAGTCTCAACTCGGAACTGGTCGTTCTCGCAGCTCTTTCACGGGCCGCCCGGCACCGCGGCCGAATTCACGATGTGATCATCATGGTCGACCTCGGTGATTTGCGCGAAGGGTTGTGGCCCAGCGAGATCATGCCTTTTATGCGTGAAGCGTTGCGCTTACCGGGAATTCGCATCGCCGGTCTAGGCACCAATCTCGCCTGCTTCGGTGGCGTCATCCCCAGCGAAGACAATATGCTCCGGCTGGCAGGGCTTGCCGATAGCGTCGAGCGAACCTTCGGCTTTAAGCTGCGCTGGATCTCCGGAGCCAATTCGAGCGGACTCGATCTCATCGCCGCCGGGCGCATGCCCCCGGGCCTCAACCAAGCGCGCATTGGCGAGGCGATCCAGCTCGGGCGCGAGACCACCCATCGCCGTGCGTGGCCGGGCACGTTTCAGGATGCCTTCGCCCTGCACGCAGAGATCCTCGAACTCAAACGCAAACCTTCCGCGCCGATCGGAGAACGAACTGAGGACGCTTTTGGAAACCTCTCGTCTTTTGAAAATCACGGCGACATCGAGCGCGCTCTGGTCAACATCGGACGCGAGGAAGTGAGCATCGAAGGTATTACGCCGCATGATGCGCGGCTCAAGATTATCGGTGCGTCGAGCAGCTATTTGGTGTTGGA
>JBAQHC010000686.1:0-6512 GCA_049288095.1 Alphaproteobacteria bacterium
ATCTGAGGGAGAAAGTGCCGCTCGGCGCTGTGCGCCAGGTTTACGTCACTGATCGCGGCGGCCAATATCTTGGCGCGATCGATCTCGTGGCCGCCCATGATTCGGCTATTGACGATGCGGCTGACAACATCATTGCGGGTGATCTCGCCGAATCGCCAGATGTCTATCTTACATCGGGCGACAATGTGCGCACGGCTCTCAGTCGATTCGAAACAAGCCGGCAGGAGACTTTGCCGGTAGTTTCGCTTCCGGACCGAATCATTCTCGGCTATCTCAGCGAATCCTACGCCCTGCGCCGCTATATGCAGGAGCTGGAGCGGCAACGCAGCTCCGAACTTGGCGAGAAGAATCTGTTCTCGATTGGCCAAGTGCCGAGGTGATGCCGTGCCGTCTTGTCTCGGGGCGTGATCTTCAGCAGACTCTCGTGTCTCAGGGGGAGCGAGATAGGCACCGAGTTAAAATCCATATTGCGCCGTAACTGGGCAGCAATCGCCTCTCTGTTGGCCGCAGTTATCCTGGCCGCGCCCGTGGCATTCGTCGACTTTCCGAAACTGCCCGACTATCCCGCACACTTTGCAGCCTTCTATCTCATCGGTGATGGCGCGAGCGATGCTTTGCTGAGGCGCGTTTACCGCATCGTTTGGTTGCCGATCCCGAATCTTGCGGCCGAGGTTGTCGTGCCGGCGCTCGCGCATCTTATGTCGCTCGTGACGGCGACAAAACTGTTTCTGGCCGTCTCGATCGTTTTGTGGGTGCTGGGGCCCGCGCTCGTTCATCGCGCATTATTCGGCCGCTTCGGTTTGGGAGCGGTGCTCGCCGGTGCCTTTGCCTACAACGTCAATTTGATGTGGGGCTTTCTCAACTACTACTTTGGCGCGGGGCTCGCATTCTTCGTTTTCGCGGCTTGGATAGCTACCGCTAAACGCCGCACAGCCGATCACCTGCTATTGTTCGCGCTTGCCGCGATCATCCTTTATTTCTGCCATATCTTCGCGGCCGTCGTTCTCGCGTTCATGATCATCTTCTTCGAGGCCGGCGCCGTGCTCGGCGAGCGGCCCATTCGTTGGCAAGCCCTTGGTTCACGCGCCGCTTCCATCTTCGCGGTTTTTCTGCCGGTAGCGATTGCGTTCTTCTTCAAGCCGAAAGGCGAGGGCGACAACCATGTCGACTTCAATTTGATCGACACTGCGCTCGACCGGCTCGACGCGATCCTGCAGCGTTATTTCGACCGGCCGGCTTATGTCCTTCTCGCCGTGTTGCTCGTTTCTCTGGGCGCCGCGCTCTACTTCAAGCGCGCTGCAATCAATCGTCGCATGCGAGTGTTGCTCAGCGCGCTCTTTGTTTGCTCGCTCCTCGTGCCGGAATGGGCGATGGGCGGGTGGGGGATCGACTTACGGCTGCCCGCGGTCTTGTGCAGCCTGCTGTTCGCGTCGGCGGAAATTCGATTGAGCGCGCGCAACACGGCTTTACTGGGTGGCGCTGTCCTGGTGACATTCCTCGGTTGCGCTACGGGCCTTGCAATGAATTGGCGCGAATATGATCGCCAAGTGAAAGAGTTTCGTGCATCGCTGGTGCACGTTCCGCTTGGTGCCAATGTCTTGACGGTGCTTGACGGTGATGCAATCGGAATGCGCTCTGACCAGCCATATTGGCACATGGCCGAGCTTGCCATCGTTGACCGCAAGGCCTTTACGCCCTTGATGTTTACGACGCCCGGTCAGCACGTCACGCGCCTTTTGCGCCCCTATACCAAGTTTGCCGCCGCCGCGGCCAATCAGGGCTCGCCGCCCGACATTACCGAGCTCGAAGATCTCGCGAATGGCACGAGCGATGATGATCTCGATATCCAGTTGATCTTTCCGTATCTTATGTACTTCCAGTGCCACTTCGATGAAGCCGTCGTGATTCATCTGAACGGCAAGCGAAGCCCAATTCCGCCGATGCTTCATTTGCGCCACGAAGGCAGCTTCTTCTCGCTTTACGATATCGACCGATCGACGTGCCCAAAGCGATGAGCGCCGAACGACAGACGCGCCTCTTTGCGATCATAGTTGCCGCGATGGCCGGGCTCTGTGCGTTGGCCTTGTTTCACGTCGCGCAAGTCGTTCCGCTTCACATTCCGCTCGATCCGAATGAAGGCTGGAACGCCTATCATGCCGACGCAGCGGTTCAGGCCGGGGTGCTCTATCCGCGTGCGCCGAGCATGATGGTCAACAACTATCCGCCGTTGTTCTTTTTTCTCGACGGCGCGCTCGGCGAGGATATCGGAGATACGATCGTTGCCGGGCGCATTCTCTCCCTGATCGCCTTTGTGGCAATCGCGTGCGAGATCGCCCTAATCTCAACACGCGCCGGCGCGTTTCCTCTTGAGGCCGCGTTTTCGGTCTTGTTCTTTGCTGCGGCGCTGCTGTTGTACAGCAACTATGTGGGCATGAGTGATCCGCAGCTGGTTGGTCATGCGCTTCAGCTTCCGGCGGCTGTCATCTTACTAAAATCTCAGCGCTCCGTGGCGGCGATCGCCTGCGCTGCGTTCCTATTAGTGCTTGCCTTCTTCTTCAAACACAATTTGATCGTTTTGCCACTTGCGCTGGCGATTTGGCTTGCTCTTGAAGACCGTCGAAGTGCGCCCAAGTTCGCGGCATTGGGCCTTGCGTTCCTTCTGATTGGCCTCGGCGCATTTCGATTGGTCTTCGGAACAGGCCTTCTTGAGCAGCTTCAGTCGGCACGGCAGTATTCATTCGCCTTTCTACTCAGTGGCTTCGTTCCCTGGCTGGCATGGAACAGCGCCCCATCCATTGCCGCGATTCCGGTTCTTGCGAGCGCGTGGCGCGAGTCTTTCGCGCGCTGCTGCGGGATCTATCTCGTGATGGCAGTGATCACCGGCGCGATGTTCTATGGAGGAGCTGGCGTCGATAGCAATGCGATGTTCGATGCAGTCATTGCCCTGTCGCTCGTTTCCGGATTCGCGCTTGCACGGTTTCGCGCCCCCGTGCGTCGATTGCTTATTGCCAGTGCCTGGGCACTTCCTTTGGCAATCAAGTTCTTTGCATTCTTCGACGCGCAATGGCTGACGGCGGATTATTGGGCTCGTCCGATGAAGGAGGAACGCCAATCAGCAACGAGCGATATTGCCTTCCTGCGCAGCAATTCAGGTGCGGCGCTGTGTCAGATGCTTTCGCTGTGCTACTGGGCCGACAAGCCGGCTGAAGCCGATGTGTTCAATCTGGGCCAGCAATATGCCACGGGTAAGAGGAGCGATGCCGACTTGGTTGCGCTGTTGTCCGGCAAATATTTTGCTGTGATTCAGATCGATCCAGATGGGACCATGGCGCTCACGCCACGCATTAAGGCCGTATTCGATGCGAGTTATCGATTGGACCACGCGAACGAGAATGACGGCGCGTTTTACGTCCGCCGTTAGACCGAGGCGCGCTTCACAGTGACTGTGCCGGTGCGCTCGAGCTTGCCCCAGCCGACGGAGGGCCCGCTGATCGCCGTCGCGATCGAGCGTACGACGACATAATACATGAGCTGGCGATAGCCGAAGCGCTGCAGCATCAGCCACCACAGCAAGCTCCAATCCTCGCGCTTCTCCTGAATGAAGCCGACCACGGCTGCCAAGAGATCGACCAGGATGAAGATGCAGTAATAGACACCAACCGTCGCAAGATCATTATTGCTGAACTCGGCGCCGTGCTGTTGGTAGATGATCCACTGCGATACGAGCTGCCAAATCAGCAGCAAGTCGGCGAGGGGAGCAAGCGCAGTCAAGATGATCTGAAACAGTGCGACCTGCGGCAGCGCGACCATTCCAAGCACGCCGTAGCGCGGGTTGAACATCATTGCGCGGTATTTCCAGAGGCATTGCAATGTGCCATAGGCCCAGCGGAACCGCTGTTTCGCTAAACCCTTGAAACTGGTCGGTGCTTCAGTCCAGGCAAGCGCGGAAGCATCAAATTTTACTTTATAGCTCGCACGCTGAAGCGCGATTGTAAGATCCTGGTCTTCGGCGAGCGTGTCGGTCTGATAGCCGCCAACAGCCTGTACGGCGCTCTTGCGCCAGGCGCCGACCGCTCCGGGAACAACAGTGAGAGTTTGCAATGCCGCGAGGGCGCGCCGCTCCAGATTCTGTGCCACGATGTATTCGAGCGCCTGCCAACGCGTGATCATGTTGATCCGATTGCCGACCTTCGCATTGCCCGCAACGGCGCCGACTTTCGGATCGTCGAACCAGCGCACGAGGCGCGAGATCGTATCGCGGTCGAATTGCGTATCGGCGTCGAGCGCAACGATAATCTCGCCCTCGGCATGCAACATGCCGACATTGAGCGCGTTCGCTTTGCCGCCGTTCGGAGTACGGATGAGGCGAACTTTGGGGCTGTCGCCAAAGCTCACGCGGACCGCTTCCGAGGTTTCGTCCATCGAGCCGTCGTCAACGACGATGATGTCAAGATTGGCGTAGTCGCTGCGCAGGATGTAACCGATTGTCGTCGCGATGACTTTGGCTTCGTTGTAAGCAGGGATGATCACGCTGACTTTGGGCTGGCTGACCAGAGCGGGCCCGAGCGCGGCATCGCGGCGGCGATTCCAGAAGCTGAGCGCGGCAAGAAAGAAGAGCCGCGTGATGCCAAGCCAGATCGCGCCGAGGAAGGCAAAGTAGAGAACGTGCTCGAGCACGCTGAAGGTCAGGAACACGACCCGATCGGTCATGAACGCCATGGTCGGCGAGAGCTTTGGCATCACCTGATCGCGGCTGAGGCCAGCCAGGTCTGAAAGCTGTACGATCTCATAGCCCTTCGCGCGCAGGCCATCGATGATTTGAGGCAGAGCGGCGACAGTCTCAGCACGGTCGCCACCGGCATCGTGCAAAAGAACAATGTCGCCTTGCTGATCGGGATTAGGGTTTTCGACTGCCGCGATCGAGCGCGAGACAATTTGCTGAACGCCTGGCAACTCCCAGTCTTGTGCGTCGACATGAACACCAACGGTCAGGTAGCCGAGGCGCTGCGCGACTTCGACCGGCAGAATCTTATCGTGCGTGTCAGGCTCGGCGTCGCCAATATAGGGCGGGCGGAACATGCGCATCGTTCGGCCGGTCAGCGCCTGGAATAGGCGCTGAGTTGCGTTGAGCTCGAGCTTTACGGCTTCGCCCGGCGTCACTTCGAGGTTCGGATGGGTGAACGTGTGATTGCCGACTTCATGGCCCTCGGCGATCATGCGCTGAACGATGCCCGGATAGGCTTCGGCGTTGGCACCGATGATGAAGAAGGTCGCCGGCGCGTGCTTTTGCTTCAGGATGTCCAGGATCTTCGGCGTCCAGACCGGATCGGGCCCGTCGTCAAAGGACAGCGCGACTTTGTGCGGAGCTATGCCGAACTGGCGAATGACATAATTGGTTGGGATCTTCGTGTAGGTCTCGTAATCGACGTCGCCGGTCGCCCGGTCGATTTCGAAGCTGCGGCTGCCGGCGGTCGGCTCGGCGTCAATGTGTAAGAGTTCTCCCGATCCCTCGAAGTCGACATCCTGGCTCGTTGCGATATTTGCAAGCTCTGCTGGCGCGCCGGAACCATAAGGCCGCCCGAGCACGGACCAGATGGAGGGGTCTTCCGACCCAAGGCGCCACAACGCATAGCCGGACGGCTGATAGATGTCGGATGCGTGGATTTCGTTGTAGGCGGTGACGCCATCCAAGAACCACACATCATGCTTGGTGTTGTCGTCTTCGATGTAGGAGAAGTGCGGGTTGTTAGTTGCGTCGTCGAAGGCGATTTGCGCGTCCGACTCTTTCGCGGCGATGGCGGCGTCGTCGAATGTCATACTGTCGGCATACTGCCCGCCATTCCAGTCGTAACCATAGTTGCCGATCGCGACAACGGTCTGGCGCGGCGACAACTCCTTCATGCGCTTATCGAGCGTCTTTTCGTACCAATCCTGTCCGGCGATGGGGCCCGCCTCATCGGTGTTGTCATGCTGGTCGTACGCCATAAGGATCGTGTAATCGATGATCTTGGCGTAGGAGGCGTACGGCCATTTGTCGTCGTCGAACGGCGCGGCCTGGGCAATCAACCAATTATGTGGCTGGAAGGCGGCGGAGAGTTCCGAGAGGAACAAGCGCTGATCCTCGTAGGCACTTGTTGGCAAGTCCTCGAAGTCGATGGTCACGCCTTGGAGCCCGTTTGCGCTAACGAACCCAACAATCGTTTCGATGAGGTTGGTGCGTCGCTCGGGATCGGCGAACACTGCAGCCATGCCTTTGCCGTCCCACACGCCAAGCGTGGCGTTCTGGATGACGGGCAAGATCGGCAGGGTGGGCCGGTTGAGGCGCACGTAGCTGAGCGCGCGCTTATCAAGGAAGCTCTTGAAATCAAGATTGGGTCCTTGAAGCGCCATCCACGCCGGCAGCAGAGCGTCAAGATGCGGAAGCTGACGCTTGAGGTCGGGAAAGCTCGTGTCCTGCAGCGGCTCGTAGAACCCCAAGGTCAGCGGGCGGTCCGCACGCGGCTGCAGCACGG
>JBAQHC010000687.1:0-2117 GCA_049288095.1 Alphaproteobacteria bacterium
CTTCCATACTCAATTTTCCCATCAGATAACCTCGAGCCTGATTCTTGGCTCTCTCACTAGACGACCATTGCAATTGCGTGCCACACATATTTATGATTTAAAGGTCCAACCTGCCTGGCGCGCGCCAAGCGGGTGACCATTCTGTTGATCACTTTTTGCACAGAACCCCTAACTGGAATGGCCAGTCCCTTTACTCTTTGAAGCGAAAAAGCCGGAGAGAATCAACGCACGCCATGCAGTAGTCACAGTTTGTGATTGCTTGTTGAGAGTCGGGTTTAAGAGAACGGTCAAGCTTGATTGAAAGAGGATGTGGGCAGAGTTGGAACCTAGCGCTGTCAAATCTGTAGCTTTGTGCAAGATCTACTGCGGCAAGCGCGCTATAGTGTTATGAGTGAGGCTGAGGACCTTGGCAGAAAGGAAGACAACGTTTTTGATCAGAGATTTTCGCAAGTCTGACTTGAACGATTTGCTGCGTCTTTTGCCCGAGTGTTTTGCCGAGGAGTTCGAGGTTTCAGGCTTTGATCCAGTTCATACAAGAGACATGGTCAACCGCGCGTTAGGAAGAACTGGTAGGCTTTTCCTTGGGCTGTTGCGGCTCTGTGGAAGAGAACCAATGAAGTTCTTGGTTGCAGAGGCTGACGGCAAGGTTGTTGGTACAACAATCATTGATGATAGGGGAAAAGCTGGGTCCATATCAGCAGTTATGGTCCATCCAGACCACAGAAGAGAAGGAATTGCCACGAGACTGATGACAAATGCTCTTGGCTACATCCGAGAAAGGAAAAAGGCCAGAGCTGTCTTGAGTGTAGCGTCAACGAATGCTTCCGCAATAGACATGTACGTCAAACTTGGGTTCAGGGCGTTTGAACATGCGGTATATTTTGTGCGAGAAACAGATTGCCCATGTGCACCGCAAGACACTGGTGGAGTCCAGATCAGACCATTTCAGAAGGACGACTTGGATGCAGTCTATAGGCTGATAAGGGCCTCAGAAGACCCTGCTCGCTTGAGAATCTTTGATTTCGGTAAGAAAAACCTGAGAACGTCATTCCTGCAGCGCTTGTTCCGTTTCTCGACTGAAAAGAAGATAGTTGCGGTGTTCGATGGCAGAATAGTCGGGTATGCCGAGGCATCGTACACCACGCCAAAAGAAGTAGGCAGAATCGGTTTCATCCACGTGAACCCTGAAGGTAAGTCGCTCGGTGTCGAGAAAACGCTTATAAACGCAGCAAGCAACGAAATTGAGAAAGCGGGAGTGAGAAAAATCCGCATAATTGTTCCCACAACAAGACAAGAACTCACAGAAACGGTGAAGAATCTAGGATTCAGAGAGACTCTTATGATAGATGGAATGGTGGCAGAGTTTCCATGATGACTGCGCTTCTGACCACGGCCGCCGTGCTTTTGTTCAGAGTCTCCCAAGCCCTCAGGAGAAGTGTGTAACTATGGGTGAGAGCAAGGAGCCCGACTTGCAGAGAATCCTTGACAAAGCCATTGCCCTCCATGCGTCGTACGCGGACGCTCGCTATCAATGTTTTGACGATGAACTGATCACCGTGGAAAATAAGGAGCTGAAGAGTTACTCCTCAAGAAGACTCAGCGGAATAGGGATAAGAGTTGTCATAGAAGGAGCGGTCGGCTATGCTTCCACGAGCGATCTGAGTCAAAACAGCCTTGAGAGAACTCTTCGAAACGCCATCAGAGCTGCAAAGTCCATTAAAGGCCAGAAACACGTCTTTGCTGAGACCAAAATCAACAAGACCAACGTCAAGTCGCCAGCAAAAATTGATCCCGCCAACGTTCCACCTGAAGACAAAGTCTCGATAGTTCTGGACGCAAACAAAGCTGGATGGATTAACAAGGACGTGAAGAACGTTATGACAATGCTTGGGCTAGTCAAGGATTCCAGGCTGTTCATGTCAACCCAGGGAGCATGCATAGAAGTTGAAACAGCATTGGTGGGTCTTGCGCATGCAAGCGTTGCAAAAATCAACGGAACGATGGAAAGCGTTAGCGACATGGGAGAATCCCGATGCGCAGGATTTGAGTTCATCAAGTCTAGAGATTGGAGTTCATTCACGGCGGGTGTGTCCAAACTCGCCATTGAAGCTGCAAAC
>JBAQHC010000688.1:0-1947 GCA_049288095.1 Alphaproteobacteria bacterium
TCACCCGCTTGCGCAGGTCATCCGAATACGCAATCCCCATCCTCGATCCTCCTCGAGCGAATCACCCAAAGAGAATCGACCCCTTCGCCAAATTTGTGAATCGGCTAACTTTGAAACTGCTCTAGCCGATACGTGCGAGCACGGCGAGCATGAGAAGCGCCACGATATTGGTGATCTTGATCATCGGGTTGACCGCGGGGCCAGCCGTGTCCTTGTACGGGTCGCCAACTGTGTCACCGGTGACGGCCGCCTTGTGCGCTTCCGAGCCCTTGCCGCCGTGGTGGCCGTCTTCGATGTACTTCTTGGCATTGTCCCAAGCGCCACCCCCCGCCGTCATCGAGATGGCAACGAAGAGGCCGGTGACAATAACGCCGAGCAGCATCGCGCCGACCGCTGACAGCGCCTGGCCCTTGCCGGCGATGAGGAGCACCACCACGAACAACACGATCGGCGAGAGCACGGGCAACAGCGAGGGCACGATCATTTCCTTGATCGCCGCCTTGGTCAGCATGTCGACCGCCTTGCCGTAATCGGGCTTGGCTGTACCCTGCATGATGCCGGGGATTTCGCGGAATTGGCGCCGCACTTCAGTGACGACCGATTGCGCCGCGCGGCCGACCGCCTGCATGCCCATCGAGCCGAAGAGATAAGGCAAGAGACCGCCGATCAAGAGGCCGACGACGACGTAGGGGTTCGACAACTGGAAGTCGACGGTGACGTTCTGGAAGAACGAGCCACCCTCGCCGCCCGAGAAATATTTGAGATCGGAGGTGTACGCCGCGAATAGCACGAGCGCGCCCAAGCCGGCCGAGCCGATCGCGTAGCCCTTGGTGACGGCCTTAGTGGTGTTGCCGACCGCATCAAGCGCATCGGTCGATTTGCGTACCGACGCATCAAGCCCCGACATTTCGGCAATGCCGCCAGCATTGTCGGTGACCGGACCGAACGCATCGAGCGCGACGACAACGCCCGCCAGCGAAAGCATGGTGGTGACGGCAACCGCAATGCCGAAAAGGCCTGCAAGCATATAGGTTCCGATGATGCCGCCGACGATGACGAGCGCGGGCAGCGCGGTTGCTTCCATCGACACGGCCAGGCCTTGGATGACATTAGTGCCGTGACCGGTGACGGAGGCTTGCGCGATGCTCTTCACCGGGCGAAAGCCGATGCCCGTGTAGTATTCGGTGATCCAGACAATCAGCGCCGTAACGAGCAAGCCAATCAAACCGCAATAGAACAGCGCTTGGCCGGTGAAGGTGATGTCGCCCACCGTGTACTGAGTATCCATGCCGACGAAGAGATTGGTGATCGGCCACAGCGCGGCGGCGCCAAGAATGCCCGCAACAATGAGGCCCTTATAAAGGGCGTTCATGATGTTCTGCGATTTGCCGAGACGGACGAAGAAGGTGCCGATGATCGAGGTCAGGATGCACGCGGCGCAAATCGCCAGCGGATAGAGCATCATGCCGAGCGCGTTGTCGCCTTTGAAATAGATCGAGGCGAGCACCATGGTTGCAACCACGGTCACCGCGTAGGTCTCGAACAAATCCGCGGCCATGCCGGCGCAATCGCCGACATTGTCGCCGACGTTATCGGCAATCGTTGCCGGGTTGCGTGGATCATCTTCCGGAATGCCGGCTTCGACCTTGCCGACCATGTCGCCGCCGACATCGGCACCTTTGGTGAAGATGCCGCCGCCGAGACGGGCGAAGATCGAAATGAGCGAGGCGCCGAAGCCGAGCGCGACCAGCGCGTCGACAACATCGCGGCTGCCGGGCTCAAGCCCGAGCGGACCAGTGAGAATGTAGAAATAGACGGCAACGCCGAGAAGTGCGAAGCCAGCGACCAGCATGCCCGTGACGGCACCTGATCTGAATGCCATGCCGAGGCCCTTGGCGAGACTCTCAGAGGCGGCCTGTGTGGTGCGGACATTCGCGCGCACCGAAA
>JBAQHC010000689.1:0-10116 GCA_049288095.1 Alphaproteobacteria bacterium
GTCGCGGAAAGCCCGATCGCAGTGAGGCCTGGCGCGAGCGCGCGCAAACGCGCCAGGCCGAGGCTGAGCAAGTGGCCGCGCTTATTACCCGACATGGCATGCAGCTCATCGATGATGACGAATTTCAGCCCACGGAAGAAATGCGCGGCGTCGCGCGAGGCGATCAAGAGCGCGATCTGCTCGGGCGTCGTCAGCATGATGTCGGGCGGCGAATGCTTTTGACGCACGCGCTTGCCGGCGGGCGTGTCGCCGGTGCGTGTTTCCAGCGTGATGGGCAGGCCCATCTCGGCAATCGGCGCTTCGAGATTGCGCGCGATATCGACCGCGAGCGCCTTGAGCGGTGAGATATAAAGCGTGTGGAGCGGTCGAGGGCGGCCGGGCTTGGGTGTACCTCGCGCATCGAGCTGGACGAGGCTTGCGAGAAAACCGGCCAGCGTCTTGCCGCCGCCGGTGGGCGCGATGAGCAGCGCGGATTTGCCGGCAAGGCCAAGCTCGGCGAGCTTCAGCTGATGCGCACGCGGGGCCCAGCCGCGTTTCGCAAACCAGGCCCCAAATTTTGGCGGCAGCGCAAAACCCTGGGCCGCGCCCTGATCCAAAACCCCGATGTTCGCCGTATCTGCCACTGGCTCCGGTTCCATGAGGAGCCAAGATGTGCTCCGGCCTCCATCTTGCCACCCTTGCCGCACATTTGGCGATCCGCTCGCCGTAGCTAGCACCCGCGCCATATCCCGGTGGTTCGGCTCTCCGACACAGGGAAATTCGGCTAGGCTAAGGCCCGGCAGATGAAGGCATAGATGAAGGCTCGCGATCTCATTGAAGTGCGGAGCCAAGGGCTCTATTGCCCGCCCGGGGATTTTTACGTCGATCCCGTGCGCGCGGTCGATCGGGCGGTGGTCACGCACGGCCACAGCGATCACGCGCGCTCGGGCCACGGCGCGGTGCTCGCAACGGCCGAGACACTCGCGATCATGAAAATCCGCTACGGCGAGAATTTCGCGCGCAACGCCGAACCTCTTGTTTATGGCGAAGTGCGGCGGATCGGCGATGTCGATGTGCATCTCGTGCCGGCGGGCCATGTGCTTGGCAGCGCGCAAGTTGTCATCGAGGGCGGGGGCGCGCGTGTTGTGATCTCCGGCGATTATAAGCGGCGCGACGATCCGACTTGTCCGCCCTTCGAGCCAGTGCCGTGCGATGTGTTCATCACCGAGGCGACCTTTGCGCTGCCGGTGTTTCGTCATCCGCCTTTCGAGGATGAGATCGCCAAGCTCCTCCAATCGCGCGCCCTGTTTCCCGAGCGTACGCATCTCATCGGAGCTTACGCGCTGGGCAAGGCGCAGCGCGTCATCGCGGGCCTGCGAGCGGCCGACTACAATGCGCCGATCTACATTCACGGCGCGCTCGACCGTCTTTGTGCGATGTATCAGGGCTTTGGCGTGGATCTCGGTGATCTGCGGCCCGTCACCGGCGCAACCAAAGCGGAGCTCGAGGGCGCGATTGCGATCGCGCCGCCCTCGGCGCTCCAGGATCGCTGGACGCGGCGGCTCGCCGATCCCGTGTCGAGCTTTGCCTCGGGCTGGATGGGCGTGCGCGCCCGGGCGCGCCAACGCGGAGTGGAGCTGCCGCTGGTCATCTCCGACCACGCCGACTGGGACGAGCTGACTTCGACTTTGAGTGAGATGCGGCCCGCCGAGATTTGGATCACCCATGGCCGCGAAGACGCGCTGAGCCGCTGGTGCGCGCTCAACGGCATTGGAGCTAAGGCGCTATCGCTCGTCGGCTATGAGGACGAAGACGGCGAGATTAGTGCGTCGGAAAGCGATAGCGCGAGCGCCGAGGGCGCCGCATGAAGCCGTTCTCGCGCCTGCTCGATGCACTTTCTTATCAGCCGCAGCGCAATCTGAAGATCAGATTGCTTGCGGACTATTTTTCGCGCGTGCCCGATCCTGACCGCGGCTATGGCCTTGCGGCACTCACGGGCGTTCTCGAATTCGCGCACGCGAAACCGGCATTGCTGCGCAGCCTTGTGGCGGAGCGCGTCGATCCCGAGCTGTTCGCGTGGTCTTACGACTATGTCGGCGATTTGGCCGAGACGATCTCGCTCATTTGGCCCAAGGGCGAAGCCAATGCGCCTCCCCATTCGCTCGGCGAAATCGTTGAGGCTTTGCAACACACGTCGAAAACATCGCTGCCGGGATTTATCGCCGCTCAGCTCGACCGGATGTCGGTGATCGAGCGGTTTGCGCTCCTCAAGCTTATCACAGGCGGACTGCGTGTCGGCGTTTCGGCGCGGCTTGCCAAGACGGCGCTCGCGGAGTGGTCGGGCAAAGCGTTGAACGAGATTGAAGAGGTCTGGCACGGCCTGGCGCCGCCATTTCTCGATCTCTTTGCTTGGCTCGAAGGAAGAGCTGGGCCGCCCAAAGCGAAGGGCAAGACGCGCTTCCGGCCCGTGATGCTCGCGCATCCCCTCGATGAGGCCGATCTCGCGCTGCTCGATCCGGCGGAGTTCATGGCCGAGTGGAAATGGGACGGCATCCGCGTTCAGCTTGTGTGCGAAAACGGCGAGCGCCGAATGTTCAGCCGCACCGGCGACGATATATCGAATGCGTTTCCCGATGTGCTCGAACATGCGCCAGATAATGTCGTGATCGACGGTGAGCTCCTCATCATGCGTGAGGGCAAGGTTCAATCATTTGCCGAGCTTCAACAGCGGCTCAATCGCAAGGAAGTCACGAGCCGGATGATCGAGGAGCGGCCGGCGGGGATCATTGCCTATGACTTGCTGCTTGATGGTACAGAGGACTTGCGGGCGCGCGCGTTGCAAGAGCGCCGCTCATTGCTTGAAGGGTTTGTGGTGCGGAGAGGTTCGCCGCGCCTCACGATCTCGCCGCTTGTCGCGTTTGCGACATGGGAAGAGCTTGCGGCGAAGCGCGCGGCGGGCGCCGAGGACGGCGCTCCGGTCGAGGGCTTGATGCTGAAACGGCGCGATTCACGCTACGAGGCCGGGCGCATTACCGGCCTTTGGTATAAGTGGAAGCGCGATCCGCATCTCATCGATGCCGTCATGATGTATGCGCAGCGCGGGCACGGCAAACGCTCTTCCTTCTATTCCGATTACACATTCGGTGTGTGGCGCGGTGAGGGGCACGATCGCGAGCTTGTGCCGGTCGGCAAGGCCTATTTCGGCTTCACCGACGAGGAGCTGAAGGAGATCGACCGCTTCGTGCGCAACAACACGGTCGGCCGGTTTGGGCCGGTGCGCGAAGTCGTGCACGAAGACGAGCGCGGCCTCGTGCTCGAGGTTGCATTCGAAGGCCTTCAGCGCTCGACCCGCCACAAATCCGGTATCGCGATGCGCTTCCCGCGTATCAGCCGCTTGCGTTGGGATAAGCCGCCGCGTGAGGCGGATACGATCGATGCTCTGGAAAAGCTGCTCGAAGTTCAGCGGCCGATGGCCGAGGCAAGCGCATCGGAGGGATCGAATTGATTGGCGCGCGCCTCGTCTTCAGGCCACAGCAAGCACCAAAGACCGAATGCCGACATCAGCATGAAGGTGACGAGTAGATTGGCTTGGTTGTGCGTGAAGACGTGCCTGTTAGCGAGATGATCGACATAGAGCGCGCAAATGAGAATCGAGGCAGAAAGGCCGGCGACGAGAAACCAGCCGATGCGCGCACTCAGCCCGCGCGCGACACCATGGACAGCGATCATTTGGTTGATGACATCGCGCGTTGCCAGCACGGCCGTGCCGTGCACGAGCATGTTGTAAAGCTCGGTGGCGTAGGCTTCGAGCTTCGAGAATTCGGCATCGCGGTGGCGGCGCGCGATGACAATGGCGCTGAGCGGCACGAGCGCACACAAGAGCAGCGTGCCTATGGCGCCGGCGACCGCATTGAAGCTGTCGCCGTGAGCTGCACCGAGCCAGGTCTTGATGTGGAAATAGCCGACGAATGCGGCAAGCGCGAGAAGCGCATAGCCCGCAAGACGGATCAGTCCGAGCCCGCCCACACTTTCGTCCGGGCCGCCCGATCGGCTGGCCATGAGACGCCCCCGCAACCCAAGAACTCTTAGGCGCGATGTTACTGAAAGATGTGGCGGGAAGCTAGTTTGCTGCGCTTTGCGGGGCTGGTGCAGGCGTTGCGGCGCTCATCGTTCCGGGCGCGGCGAGGGACTGAAGCGCATCGAGAATCTTATAGGTTTCGTCCGTTGGCGGATTATCGGCGAGCACGCGGCTGTACTCCTGGCGCGCGCCGGAAAGATCGCCTTGCCGCACATCGGTTTCGGCAAGTCCAATGCGGGCTCGGTGATAGGACGGGTCAATTGCGAGTGCGTTTGAGAAAGCGCCACGGGCTGAGACCGCATCGCCCAGTGCAAGCTCGCAGCTGCCGAGCACCGCAAGCGCGCGCAGATCTTTCGGCGAAGCGCTCAGCGCCTCATTAGCCGTCGTGCATGCTGCTTTGGCGTCGCCGCGATCGAGTGCGCGTTCGGCAAGCAAAGTGCGATCGGAAGGCGCGGCGTTCATTGTCGTCTGGGCGCTTGCGCTCGTAACGGTCGCTTCCATCGCGGTGGGCGATGCGCCGCCGCTCTCAGCGCTTTCTGGCTGAGCAGGCTTCTGTCCGAAAGGCACAGTGTTCGTCGGCGGCGCGCTGGCGGAAGCCGATGGCAAGGAAGATGCCGCTGGCGCCGTTGCAGTTGTTGACGACTGCGCATCGGCCGCCTCGTACGGTGTCGGGCCTGCTTGCGGCGCGTTGTAGGGCGGAACAAACGAAAAAGCATTTGGCCGAGAAGCGTTGGCGGGAGCTGACTCCGATGGAGCGCGAGGCGCGACAGCGGGGACCGCAGGCCCGCGCGACACGAATTGCGATGGCGGTGCACTGGTTGCTACCAAATCGGAGCGAGGAGCAGTCGTAAGCGCCTGCGCGATTGGCGTCTCCAGTGCTCTGTACAGGTCGACGACGAAGCGGTTGCCGCCATTGCCGCCGGCGGAGACAGGAAAAGCTTTCACGCTTACATCGGCGCTGGTTTCGAAGCTCAGCGTCGTGTCATCGCCGTCCGGCGTTAGAACGACGCGCTTGAGCGGCGCGTCTTTGGGCTGCGCATTCATAACGGCGCTGCCACCCGAAAGTCCGTGCAGCGTGAATGCATGCTCGCCGCGCGGTGTGAACGTCACCGGCGCGTCGAGATCTAGCACCACGCGCACGTGATCCGGGTGGGCGGCAATCCGAATATCCTGAACGGTCGCAGCAGCCAGGGCCGAAAGGGCCGAGAGCGGCGAGAGGCAACCGAGGCCAACGAGGAGACGGAAAAGCTTCAGGGGCTTCATAGGATGAGAAGGCGCCTCATTCGTTTATGGATGGTGAAGCGCAGCGAGCGTGACAGCTCTCCTACGCGTCATCATCCGGGTGAGCGGCGAGCGACGACGCTTGACGCATCTCCGATGATGGCAACGACAGCGAGAATCAAGTCGGTTGCCTTGGCCAGCATGCTTGTCTCAACGGCGATGAGCAGCCGTTCTGGATGGGATTACGCGAAGCGCCACTCGCCGGCGGGCAACCAAAAGTCCGGTCGCGAGCCCGGAAAGGCCAAGCGCGAGGCCCGCCATAAGGCCGTAACTCGTCCAGAATAGCCCAACCATGCCCTGCCCCTCTTTGATCAAAGGTGTGTCGCAAAGATTGGGCAAGGTTTCTTAAAATCCCCTTAAACCATGTTAATTCTCGTCCGTGCGCGGAGCGAAGCGGTGTCACGAGCTCAAGGCGCCACGCATCAAAACTTTGTCAGCAGACGAGACCGAGCACGCCCCTAACCGCTATATGTTGCCTATGCACCGGAGTTCCTTCACTTGGCGTCTTAAGGCGCTGCTTCTCGCTCTTGCTGCCGCAATCACGGCGACGGCGGCCGCGCCGCTTCAGTCGCTTGAGCCGCAGGGCGAGAAGGTTGATGCCAAGCTCGTTTCGGAGGCGAGCGCCATCACGCCGGGCGAGACATTTGTGGTCGCGCTCCATTTCGCCATTAAGAATGGCTGGCACACCTATTGGCGCTTTGCCGGTGACTCGGGCGCGCCTACGACGATCAGGTGGACGTTGCCGGAGGGATTTACGGCAAGCGGCATCATTTGGCCCTTGCCCAAAGAAGTGCCGCTCGGCCCGCTCATGGATTACGGCTTTGAGCATGAAGCGATGCATCTTGTGTCGATCTCGGCGCCTGCGAGCTTAGAGCCGGGCCAAGATGTAACGTTCAAGGCCTCGGCCGAATGGCTGGTTTGCTCCGACGAAGTGTGCATTCCGCGCTGGTCGAATCTCACGCTCAAATTGCCCGTCGTGAAACCGGCGGATCACCCGACCGCCGACCCGATGTGGGGCGATCGTATTTCCGCGGCGGTTGCGGCTCTGCCGGTTGCGGCCCCATTCGAAGTCAGGTCGACGATCGAGGGTAAGCAGCTTTCCTTGTCATTGCATGATTCAAAGCTTGCGAGCGATTTGAAAAGCCACGCCGTCAGCAACGTCACGTTCTTTCCATATCAAGACGGCGTCATTCTTCACGCCGCACCGCAATCGATTGCAGTTGCAAAGGACGGCGCCGCGCTGACCACGCAGGCCAGCTACCTGGCAACGTCCGGCCGCTTGCCGAACCCCCTGCATGGCCTCATCGTCGTGGCACACGACGATGGAACGCGTCAGGGCTATGAAATCTCGGCGACGCCCGGCGAAATGCTCCTCGGCGCTGCGCCGATTTCGGCGAACGCAAAAGGCAACGATTCCGGTTCGGGCATTGGCATGCTCGGCGCAATCGCCTTCGCCTTCCTCGGCGGCCTGATCCTCAATCTCATGCCCTGCGTGTTTCCGGTGCTGTCGATTAAGTCGATCGCCTTCGTCAAACGTGATGCGGAGGATCACAAAGCTCTGCGCTTGCATGGCTGGCTTTTTACGGCGGGAGTTCTCCTCAGCTTTCTTGCACTCGACATTGTCTTGATTGCTCTCAGGAGCGGCGGGGCCGCGATCGGCTGGGGCTATCAGCTGCAATCACCCTTGGTTGTCGTTCTGCTTGCCTATGTCATGTTTCTCGTCGGCCTAAGCATGTCCGGCGTGCTTGATATTGGAGCTGGCTGGGCCGGAGTCGGCGACTCGCTTGCCCGTAAACCAGGAGCGCTTGGCGCGTTCTTTACAGGTGTTCTGGCAGCAGTCGTTGCAGCGCCGTGTACCGCGCCGTTTATGAGCGTTGCGCTCGGCTACGCACTGCTCGCGCCGCTTGCGCAAGGCCTACTCGTGTTCATAGCCCTCGGCATCGGTCTCTCATTGCCGTTTCTGGTTTTGGCGCACGTGCCAAGGGCGCTGGCTTGGCTGCCGAAACCCGGCGCTTGGATGGAGCGCCTCAAGCAGATTCTTGCGATACCGATGTATGCCGCTGCGGCGTGGTTGCTTTGGGTTCTTTCGCGCGAGGTCGATCTCAGGGGTGTGCTCTTCGCTCTCGGCGGCTTGGCGCTCATCGCGATTGGGATTCTCGCGCTCAAATTCGGCAGGGCGCGCTCGCGCTTGGCAGCCAGAGGTGCGGCGCTCGTGGCTCTGCTTGCAGCATGCGGTCTGGCGGCGCTCACGCAAGCCGAAACGCACAATCTCAAGACACCTGTCAAAGCGGCAGCTTCGGATGGTGATTGGAGCGAGTACACGCCGGATCGGCTCTCGGATGCCGTCGCTAAAGGGCAGCCTGTGTTCATCGACGCGACAGCGGCTTGGTGTTTGACCTGCAAAGTCAATGAGCTTGGCGCACTTTCGGGCCACCGCGTGCGGGAAGCGTTCCGAGCGCAGAACGTCCTTCTGCTTAAGGCGGATTGGACCAATCGCGATGCCGCCATCACCGAACTTCTTGCGCGCAACGGCCGCCTCGGCGTGCCACTTTATCTCTACTATCCAAAGGCAAGTGAGGGCGCTGCCAAGATTCTGCCCCAGATTCTGACGGAAGATGAGGTGCTCGCAGCTTTGAAGAGCTAGGCGGGAGGGAAGCAGATGAATCGGATGCCGGGGCGCGCCGTTCTGGGCGCTATCGTTCTCGTTGTGCTGTGGAGCGCTACCGCTGCCGCGCGCGCACTGCCTTCTGTGGGCGCGCCAGCGCCGCAATTCTCGGCAACAACGACCGATGGAAAGCCGGTGAAGCTCTCGGACTTTGCGGGCAAGCTCCTTGTGCTCGAATGGACCAACAAGGATTGCCCTTTTGTCCACAAGCACTACTCCAGCGGCAACATGCAGGCGACGCAGGCGGTGATTGCGAAAATGGGCGGCGCTTGGCTGCAAATCATGTCTTCTGCGCCCGGGCGTGAAGGGTTCGTGAGAGCCGAGGAAGCCAATGCCCTTGTCAAGTCCGAAGGCGCGACGGTCTCAGCTGTTATTCTTGATCCGTCAGGTACGATTGGTCATCTTTATGGCGCTTCCGCAACGCCGCATATGTTCGTCATCGACGCAAAACAGACGCTGCGCTATATGGGCGCCATCGATGATCGCCCGTCGGCAAACCCAGGTTCGCTTAACGGTGCGACCAACTATGTGGCTGCCGCCGCGGATTCGATCAGTGCCGGCCGTGAAGTTGCCATAAGGGAGACCGCTGCCTACGGTTGTTCGGTCAAATACTAAACCCACTCATCGTCCAGTTAGGGGAAACCAATCATGATAAAGCCCATGCTCAGATCCATTGTTATTGCAGGCGTTTTCAGTGCCGCTCTCGCTTCCGGCGCGGCGTTCGCTGCGGATAAGGCGCCAGCGTACAAGGCAGATCTTTCGCACACTCAGATCCTGTTTTCCGTCAACCACATGGGCAACTCAACGATGCATGGCTCGTTCAAGGCCTTCACCGTTGATCTCAAATTCGACCCAAAGAAGCCGGAGAAGACTTCCGTCAATACCGTGATCGATACGAGCAGCGTCGACACCGGTTTCGGACCGCGCGATACGCATCTGAAAAGCCCCGACTTCTTCAACGTCGCGCAATTTCCAAACATGACCTTCAAGTCAACCAAGACTGAAGTCACTGGCACCGATACGGCAAAGCTGACGGGCAATCTCACTCTTCTCGGCGTCACCAAGCCTTTGACTCTCGACGTCAAGATGACCGGCACTGGTCCATCGATGGCGCCGGGCGCGACGGTTTACGGCTTTGAGGCGACTGGCACGATCAAGCGCAGCGACTGGGGCATGACAAAGTTCGTTCCAGCGCCTGGTACGAAAATGGGGGTCGGTGACGACATCAGCGTCGTGATCGAATCTGAGATCAACAACGCGCCGCCGATGGGCCCACCGCCGGCCGCACCGAAGAACAACTGATTATTCTATTTTGCGATGGCTCTTCGAAATTCGAGCGAACGATGGGGAGCCATCGCGAAAACCTTTCACTGGCTGATCGCGGTTCTCGTGTTTTGTATGATCGTCCTCGGCCTTTGGGCCGTGAACGCGCCGCTCAGCCCGCTTAAGCTGCAATTATTCATGATTCACAAGCTAACGGGCCTGAGCATCTTCGTGTTGATGCTGCTGCGGTTGTCGTGGCGCTTGATCAACCCGACGCCGATTCTGCCACCATCTCTCGTTGGCTTGGAGCGCTTGGCAGCGCAGACGACACATTGGGTGCTCTATGGCCTGATCTTACTGATGCCGATCTCCGGATATGTGATCACTTCGGCAGCCAATTTTCCGGTCAGCGTATTCGGCCTGTTTGAAATCCCGTTGATCGTGCCGCACGACAAGGATCTTCAAGAGCTTGGCGAAACAATTCACGTATTGAGCTTTTACGTGCTTGCGATGCTGTTGGCTTTGCATATTGCCGCTGCTCTCCGGCATCATTTCATCCTTAAGGATGAAATTCTGAAGCGCATGTTGTAAGGCGGTAAGTGTGGGAGAGGTCATCATGTTTCGTCTGACTGGCTTAGTTCTGGCGCTCGCGCTTGCGCTGCCGATGAGCGCAATGGCGGCGGTATGGCATATCCGCCCCGCAGAGAGTTCGATCATCATTACGGCGACGCAGCAGGGCGCGAACTTCACGGCGCAATTCAAGAAATTTCAGACCGAGATCAAATTTGATCCCGCCGATCTCGCGCATTCCTCGGTCGTCGCGACGATAGATACGGGCAGTTTCGATTCC
>JBAQHC010000690.1:0-1557 GCA_049288095.1 Alphaproteobacteria bacterium
ATAAATCCCCACCCGTGTTTCTAAGCCCTCCACCCCTGCTTTACTAAAGGGGTGGAGGATCATCAATTTTCATTATTCATTGATGGCGAGCCAGCCATGGGCGACCACCACAGAAAGATTAACGCCAACGCGGCTTAGGTGGCTTAGGTGGCACAGGTGGCACAACGCGAATGGCAATCAGCCCGAAGATCATTTCATCTCCTACCGTGGACGTACAAAAATCTCTTTTGGATATTTGCAGATCGTAAATGACAGGCACACTCGTAATCGGTAGGTCAAAGTCGGATGGGTCTATCAAAATACATGGTTGCTTAGCAAATATTTCTTTAATTTCAGGTTCTTCATAATCACAGAGACCCTTCGTTCCTAATGGCGCGAGAAAAGAGTAAAGGTGGACCTGATTCAACTTATGTCGAAGCACAATGTGAACATTATAATGGTCATAGCCCTCGATACCAAATGTGATTCTATCGCGAGCTACCGTAAAAGTGCCATATAAAATTGGACCAGAGGTAGGTTCGGGCAGCGTAGCTGGGCAACCGCTGCCCTCATAGCCTCCTCCGCTGAACGCAACACCATAAAAACCAAGAATAGACACAAGTACCAATAAAAATGGAATCATTTTACTTCTTTTCATTTTTTTTCCTCCTTTTATTGTTTTTGAAAAGCTGTTTGTTTCTTTTTATCTACTGATTACTCCGTATTCCCTTTCCCCAATGAATCCCCCCTTTCATCCATATAGGATAGTGCGCAGAGCATAGCGATCCGGAAAAACTACCGATCTAGACCAATGATCTCGACCTTGTGTCCGCCTGAAAAGTATTGCTTATTTTTCAAGGTGCCCGAGATCACCACGGGATACCATTGACCCACTTTCAATTCGCCCAGGCTATTGATGGCTTTCTCTTTGTCGAAGAGCGCCAAAAGATATTCCTTTTGCCTCAAAAAGGAGTACATCTTAAAAGCATACTTGGCTACCACGTTGTTCAACTGAATATTCTCCAGACTGTAATCATCCGCCACCCATCCGCCCTCAGGCCAAATGGTTACCGCTATATCAGGAAAGAGGTAGAGTCCATCTTTCCATGCGCGGAGCCAATACTGAGGGATGATATTTACTTCAGTGGATCCCTGCGTGAATAAGGTCTGCGGTTCTGATTTGGCTACTCTGAGGGACTCATATTTTTTGATGTCGCCGTGGCATGGGTCTTCTCCTATTGGGTCATCGCTTTGTTTAAAAATCATCACCGAAAGCTGGACCTCGGCTGAATAATGACCGGATAACTTTATCTGATAACAGTCCCTGAGATCATTAACTCGCTGAGGGTCAGAAGACCAACCTGGTGGCAATACCTCATAGTTTGCGACTTGAGTTGAGGTTCCGTTACAGTCCGTAAATGCTAACGGCGGGGTATCAGGAAACTCAGTCCGCGGCTGCTCACACTTGGGCTGAACCAGACGGCCCGCTGGATCGATCAACCGCATTTGGAGGTGAAAGAGTTGGTCACGAAACCCCTTATTGACCAGAAGGTATTTTCCTGAAGTATTGGCCACTGT
>JBAQHC010000691.1:0-2433 GCA_049288095.1 Alphaproteobacteria bacterium
GGTATTGGAAGGCAAGGAAAACGCCCTTCGCCGCACGCTCTTCGATCTCCATCGCGAGAAGGTCGGCGCCGTCGAATGTCACACTGCCTTGGGTGACTTCGTAGCCTTCGCGGCCGGCAAGCGTGTAGGAGAGCGTCGATTTGCCGGAGCCGTTGGGGCCCATGATGGCATGCACTTCGCCCGTCGGGACAGACAACGTCAGTCCCTTGAGGATCTCTTTGCCATCGATGGCAACGTGCAGGTCCTTAATCTCAAGCATAGATAGTCTCGAATGAAGGCACCCCACACGACTCCTCTCCCTCGGGGAGAGGATGGGTGAGGGGTTCAGCAAAGAGCGAGCCGCCACGGACCGGTGCAAACCCCTCACCTAAATGAGCATGCAGCAAGGCCCCCGCCGTCCTCTCCCCGAGGGAGAGGACGCTGACATGCACGCCTTCGCTCGTGGTAAAGCGCGCCTTCATCCCACCGATCCTTCCAGCGAGATGGCGACGAGTTTTTGCGCTTCGACCGCAAACTCCATCGGCAGCTTTTGCAGCACGTCGCGGCAGAAGCCGTTGACCAAAAGCGCCACCGCATCCTCAGCGGAAATTCCGCGCTGGCGGCAATAGAACAGCTGATCTTCCGAGAGCTTCGAGGTGGTCGCCTCATGCTCGAGCTGCGCGCGGCGATTGCGGTTCTCGATGTAGGGCACGGTGTGAGCGCCGCACTTATCACCGATCAGCAAAGAATCGCACTGCGTGTAGTTGCGCGCGCCATCCGCCTTTTGATGCACCTGCACCTGGCCGCGATAAGTGTTTTGCGCATGGCCCGCCGAAATGCCCTTCGAGATGATCCGGCTTTTCGTGTTCTTGCCGAGATGGATCATCTTGGTGCCGGTGTCGGCCTGCTGGAAATGATTGGTGATCGCGATCGAGTAGAACTCACCTTGCGAATTATCGCCCCGCAAAATGCACGAAGGATATTTCCAGGTGATCGCCGAGCCGGTCTCGACTTGCGTCCATGAAATCTTGGAGTTGCGGCCACGGCAATCGCCGCGCTTGGTGACGAAATTGTAGATGCCGCCTTCGCCCTTGTCGTGTCCGGGATACCAATTCTGCACCGTCGAATATTTGATCTCGGCATCGTCATGCGCGACGAGCTCAACCACTGCGGCGTGCAGCTGGTTTTCATCTCGCATCGGCGCAGTGCAGCCTTCGAGATAGCTGACATATGAGCCTTCATCAGCGACGATTAGCGTGCGCTCGAACTGGCCGGTGTTGCGCTCATTGATGCGGAAATAGGTCGAGAGTTCCATCGGGCAGCGCGTGCCCTTGGGGATGTAGACGAACGAGCCATCCGAGAACACCGCCGAATTGAGCGTGGCATAATAATTGTCGGTGATCGGAACGACCGAGCCGAGATACTTCTTCACAAGCTCCGGATGCTGATGCACAGCTTCGGAGATCGGCATGAAGATGACGCCGACTTCGGCGAGCTTGGCGCGAAACGTCGTCGCGACCGAAACGCTGTCGAACACCGCGTCGACAGCAACGCCCGCGAGCAATTTCTGCTCCGAAAGCGGAATGCCGAGCTTCTTGTAGGTTTCCAAGAGCTGCGGATCGACCTCGTCCAAGCTCTGCGGGCCGTCCTTCGTGCCCTTGGGCGCCGCGTAATAATAGGCGTCTTGGAAATCGATCGGCGGATAATGCACGCGCGCCCATTTGGGCTCGGCCATTTGCTGCCAGCGGCGAAATGCCGATAGCCGCCACTCGAGCATCCATTCCGGCTCGCCCTTCTTCGCGGAGATGAAGCGCACTGTCTCTTCCGAGAGGCCCTTGGGCGCCATGTCGGATTCGATATCGGTGACGAAGCCGTATTTGTAGCGTTCGAGCGCCGCGACATCGCGCACTGTCTCTTTGACGGCCGCCATCACATCCTCGCTCCGTCACGCTCATCCTTCGACAAGCTCAGGATGAGGGATTCGTTTTTCTCATTACCCTCATGCTGAGCCCGTCGAAGCATGAGGGACCGATTAAGCTGCGTCGCCCATGTATCGGTGAATCGCTTGAGATCCGCTTCCTGCGTGCCCCAGCCGAAACTGACACGGATCGCGCAGCGCGCTTCAGCTTCGCTCATGCCCATCGCCGTGAGCACATGGCTCTGATGCACTTTGCCGGAAGAGCAAGCGCTGCCGGCGCTCACGGCAAAGCCAGCAAGATCGAGCGCGATCACTTGCGTCTCCGCGAGCGTTCCGGGCAAACCGATATACGAGGTTTGCGGCAGGCGCGCGCTTTCGACCCCGAACACTTTGATGCCTGGCACCGCAGCTTTCATCCGCGCTTCCATCGCATCGCGCCACTTGGTGCGCTCCGCGCGAAGTGACAGGGATTTATCCGCCTCGACAGCGGCCGCGCCCAGTGCGGCAATCGCCGTGAGCGATTCAGTGCCGGAGCG
>JBAQHC010000692.1:0-3680 GCA_049288095.1 Alphaproteobacteria bacterium
ACATACGCTTTATAATGTATAGGCTTCTTTCTGAACGCATTATTCAGAAAGAAGCTGGTTGGACTAAGCCGTTACGCGCTATCCGGCTATGGGATTTCTAATGATTGGTGCTGTTTTTTATGATTGCGTTGCGTGTTGTGTGAGGGGCATGCTGACTGTTACGGGATACGTATAGTATATGAGCGGCGATTCCGGACTGCTCCGCAAGCCCCTATTTAACTCGACTATACAGGATAGAGGGCTTTTGGGCAATAAGATATCGTTGCGAAGAACAAGCCTGTTTTCGACCAGAGTTGGCATTAATTTTTTTTGCCTTTCATGTCGTTCATTCTGTTCCGGCATCAAGGCCCATTGCATCGCGCGGGCCGAAGTATTTCCCTCGTTTGCATTTTACCTTCTTTGCAGACGGGGCATTTGGTGATATCTATGCCGGTGAATCTGAACAGCGCTTCCTGCCAGGTCTCCTTGGTTTTATCGTCCTCTTTGGGTGTGCAGGCAAGAAACCGGCGACAGGCGGCAAGCTTCTCCTTACGGCAGCGATTGCCCAGAAGGCCGTAATGTCTGATCTTCACGAACCGGTCAGGAAGGACGTGAAGCAGGAATCGCCGGATGAACTCATCGGCTTTCAGGGGCATGATTTTGGTTTTGTTGTTGTCCGCGTAGTCCCGCCACCGGAAAGAGACTTCGTCGTTATCGAGCTTCACGATCCGGTGATTGCTGATCGCGATCCGGTGGGTGTATCTGCCGAGATAATCCAGAACATCCTTGGTATGCTTGAAAGGCTTTTTGCAGTAGACGACCCAGTTCTTTTTGTAGAGATCGGAGATCAGGGCATTGAAGGCCCCCGGCGACGCAAGGTGGCTTACGGCGCCGGGGTAAATGAGTTTGTTCTCGGCACGGAGCGTTTTCAGATAAGCGATAAACTTCCCCCGAAAGAGCTTCGACATAACCTTGACGTGGACGAAGAAGTCCTTCTTGCATGACTTCCATTTCCGTCCGTCACGGGACAGGCCCCCACCGGTCACGATGTTGTGGAGATGGGGATGGTCCATGAGGTTCTGTCCCCAGGTGTGCAGGATGCTGATAAACCCGATCACCGCTCCCAGGTGTTTTGGATTCGCTGCAAGTTCCGTCAGGGTTTCCGAAACAGCCTTGAACAGAATCCCGTAGAGGACTTCCTGGTTGCGGAGAGCGAGAGGGTTGAGAATATCGGGGATGGTGAAGACGACGTGGAAATAAGGTATGGGAAGCAAGTCTTCTTCCCGGGCCTCGATCCACTGCTCTTTTTTGAGGAACTGGCACTTGGGGCAATGCCGGTTTCTGCAGGAGTTGTACGAGATCACCTTTGTGCCGCAATGCTCGCACTCATCCACGTGGCCGCCTTGATCGGCTGTGCGACAGGTCTCGATCGCCCGCATGGTGCGAAGACGATTCAGGGGCATGGGATGGGCGTTGCGGTACAGAGGACCGTATTGGCGGAAGATATCCGCAACTTCGATCTTTCGGCGATCTCGCGTGGACACAGCCTGTACGTGCGCAGGCTACGAGGTCTGTGGAGGATTTAAAAAGGGGCCTGAGTCCAGCGGGCTCACGATCTTTGAAAGGTTCTTCTTGCTCACGTGAAGGTAGATAGTGGTCGTCCTCACCGACGCATGGCCCAGAAGGAGCTGAATATGGTGAATATCAGCGCCTGCCTCCAGCAAATGGGTGGCGAAGCTATGACGAAGCGTGTGGCAGCTTGCCGGCTTCGTGATTCCGGCTTTTTTCTTTGCACGTTTGAACGCCTCTTGAACGGTGCTGACGGAAATCCAGTTCTCCGGCTTTTCTCCCGGAAAGAGCCAGTGCTTGGGATGGTACTCTTTCCAGTATTCACGGAGTGTTTCCAGGGCAACTTGTGACAAAAGGGTATACCGGTCCTTCTTCCCTTTACCCTGGTCCACGCGTATTAACATGCGGCTGCTGTCAATGTCCGTAATCTTGAGCCGGGCAGTTTCACTCGCACGAAGGCCTGCGGAGTAGGTCACCATCAGCATCACGCGCTGCTTCAGACTATAGGTGGCTTCGAACAGGGACTGCACTTCATCCCTTTCGAGAACAATGGGAAGTGTTTTGGCGCTCTTTGGATAGGGAATCCTGTCCATCACCCAGCCTTTGCCAAGCGTTGTCTCGAAAAGAAACCTTAGCGCGCTGTAGGTTATCTTCAGGGTGGATTGGGATACTTTCTTGTCCCTGACGAGGTAAAGCAGGTACGTTTTAACATCGCCGTCTTCCAAAAGGTCGGGCGATTTTTTGAAGTGGCGCTCCATGTCTCTTGCCGCCCGGTGATACAACGATTGCGTCTTTGGGGCCAATCCCCGAAGCACCATGTCGCCTTGCATCTGTTCTTTGAACGTTTCCATTGCACAATCTCCTTCCGCTGAATAGAAATTCCAACGGCATGACGCCGCTGGTGTTGCGAAAGAAAATTGTAAAACGATTGAGATTGTGAAGCAAGACACGGGAGAGTGAATTTCTGCTGGAGAAAAATGGGAAGGAATCTCAGATAAAATCAGTGTTGAGAGAAGAACACCGCCGCGTAGCGGCTTAGTTCAACCATTTATTGAGTAGACCCCAAACTCAACACCCAAAATGCGTGTTTAATGGTTTTCTAGATAACACTGCAAATCGGTATGGTATCTACTTTAGCGATGAATATGCCAAAGTACTTACTGTTTTATGTATAAATATATGTCTTATTAGTGGCGATGTCAAAGAGTCCGATTGATTTATGTCAAGGCAAAGTAGAAATGTCCTACTCTTAGCAAGATAGAAATGTCCGCTTTTAGGAGGCAACGGGAAACGGTACCGCTGCTCTTCTAAGTCTCTTCCATGGGTGATCTGCCGGTTGATACTTCCTCTCAAATAATACCGGTGTTTTTGGATTCTCTTTAACTGCCCGTCTCTTGATCTCCCGGTATCTTATATCCAGGCCCCTATAAGTTATATGCAAAGATCCATCCATTCGTTCTTCTACCGCGACCTTTCGAGTTTTTACGGCGGCTTTGATCTGATAGAGTTTGCCGTTGTAAGCGACGGTGAAATCGTTCCGCACCGTTCGTTCTTCTCGAATGCAGAAAATCTTATCGAGCTCTCTCATCGACAGCGCGGGTTGATGTACATCGGCTTCTGAAGCGGGCTTTACCTTAAATTTAGTGTTGTATATGGGATGATATCTTATCAGAAACTCGTTTGCCTGCTCAACACCGTTAACCCCGGCAAGCCTCATCTCTTTAACCAGACGATCCTGGAGCGTTCGAAAACTTCTTTCTACCCTGCCTTTTGCTTGGGGTGAATTAGCGTGGATGACCGTGACCCCGAGTTCGGAAAGACTCCTTTCGAACTGGCTCATAGGTTTTTTATCTTCCAACTCATCCTCGATGCTCTGCTTGGCATTGGATTTATACGTTGAGTGCTTGTCCAAATAAACGCTCTGGGGGATGCCGTAGCGCTTGATATACCGCTTGAAGCTGTCCATGGCTGGCATGGTCCCTCATAGTAATAAAAACGGCCGGACACCGTTCCTGTGGCATCATCAATATATCCCATTAATACACATTCAGGACCCCGGCCTTCGAACCAGTCGTGATGGGAACCATCGCGAATGCGGAATGCAACTTGATGTGTCGTTGAAGAAATACACC
>JBAQHC010000693.1:0-2611 GCA_049288095.1 Alphaproteobacteria bacterium
AACCTGGGCGTCGAGGAATTCCTCGCGCTCGATGCCGGCGACCAGGAGAAAATCCTTTCGATCAAGGCGATCCAGTACGACATCGTCTGCAACGGCACCGAACTGTCGTCCGGCGCCATCCGCAACCATCGTCCCGAAGTGATGAAGAAGGCCTTCGCCATCGCTGGCTATCCCGAGGACGTGCTGGAGGCGAAATTCGGCGGCATGTTGCACGCGCTCTCGCTCGGCGCGCCGCCGCACGGCGGCATCGCGCCCGGCATCGACCGCATCGTGATGCTTCTGGCCGGTGCCACCAACCTACGCGACGTCATCATGTTCCCCATGAACCAGCAGGCACAGGACCTGCTCATGGGCGCACCCTCCGAGGTGACGCCGCAGCAGCTGCGCGAGCTCCATATCCGCGTCGTCGATACGGACAAGAAATGAAGGGTTAGGCCTCCCTGCGTATGCTGGCGCCGCCGCGTTTCGCTTGAGGAGCCCGCCATGGCGCATTCGGTCGAGGTCAACATAACGAGTCATCCCTTGAGCCGCGAGGAGAACGGCATTGTCTTCATCGTGGCCGACAATGGCGTCCGCTTCGGCGAGCTCGTTGTCAGCAAGGGCGGCTTGCGCTGGCGGCCGCGCAGCAAGCACCAGCCTCACTTCATGACCTGGGCCGAGTTCGACCGCTCCATGCGCGAGGCGCGCAGAGATTGACGTTTACCTCTCCCCATGAAGTGGCATGGGGAGAGGGGACGCGGTGGCGATGACCCGTTCTGGGCCGCACTCATGTGTCGTCGCCGGCCCTCAAGTCACGTGCGATGTCGTAGAGCGGATCGAGATCCGTATTGGCGATTTTTCCGTGTGCGGCGCTCAGGATGCGCACGCAGTCGCAGCGGGCCTCCTCCATGCGCTCGTCCTTGTAGTGGTTGATCATGAAGCGCGACCACTCGATCGGCGTGACGCAGCCGCGCGCGGCATACTCGATGAAGGTCGCCAGCAGCGATCTTGTGATCGGCCTCTCCATTTGGCGATTATGTCTGCCCCTCGCCGATCGAACAAGCTGGCGGGCTGAGGATTGCAGAGCGCTCGCCCTTCCCCGATAAACGCCTGACGCCGACGCGTCGAGTTTGCCTGAGTGGAGCCGGAATGGACTGGAGCAAGGTCTACAGCTACTGCGAGCGGGGCGGCGATCCGTCATTCTGGGCCGAGCCGCTCAATGCCGTTTCCAACGGCGCCTTCATCATCGCGGGCCTCATCGCGGCGGTGCAGCTGGCGCGGGCAAAGCGCCCCGATCGCGCACTCTTCGAATGGCTGCTGGTCGTGCTCGTGCTCGCGATCGGGACGGGGAGCTTTCTGTTTCATACCTACGCCACCGTCTGGTCGATCCCGTTCGACACCATTCCCATCGCGCTGTTCATGCTCGGCTACCTCGGCTACGCGCTGTGCCGCTTCGTCGGGCTGCCGTGGATCGGCGTCGCCCTCGCGCTGGCGCTGTTCTATGCCGCCATTCATTTCGCCCAGGGGATCACCTGCTCCAACGAGCTGCTCCCGGTGACGCGGGCCGCCGGCAAGCGCTGCTTCAACGGCACGCTCGGCTATGCGCCGGCATTCGTGGCGCTCATCCTCGTCGGCGCCGTGCTTGCCTGGCAGAAGCATCCGGCCGCCCGCTATCTCTTCTTGGCGGGCGCCGTCTTCCTTGCCTCGATGACGTTCCGCACCCTCGACATCGAGGTCTGCGCGCGGACGCGGCTCGATGGGCGCGTGCTCGGCACCCACTACCTTTGGCACATCCTCAATGCCGTCGTGCTCTACACCCTGCTGTTAGGCGCCATCCGCTTTGGAGCACCCGGCGCGGGGCGGACCATTGCGCCCCCCGGTCGAAGCGCCCCATAAAGGCGCCGTTAATGCCGCCGCGGACGTGGTGGAACTGGTAGACACACAGGACTTAAAATCCTGAGGGTTAACGCCCGTGAGGGTTCGACTCCCTCCGTCCGCACCAACCAACCCGACTTTATCTTTTCCTTCCAAGCGCTTTGCATCGATGCAAGGCCAAGTCGAGACGGCTGCGCGATTGTCGCTTGTCGCTCGCGCCGGATGCTTTCGCTTGAGGTCGCAAGCCTGCCCAAAGGCTCGTTTGCGACCGACTCACGCAAAAAGGGTTTGGTAAACCAAGCCAAGTTATAAGCAGCCTTGGGATCATTGCATTGTGGGTGGGCCAGCGCTTCGCCGCGCCGTTTGTTCCATGACAGAAAGCTTCAAGGGAATCGATCTGGACGTCGGTTTGAAGTCGGTCGTCCCCCATATGGCGATGGCGCAGCAATACGCCGGCGCCCTGCAACACCTGCAAACGGTCTGGGACAACTTGAGCCTGCTTGGCCAGCTCGCCGGCAACGGAATCGACATCAGCAACACGCGGCGCGCCTTCAGCGACCTTGCATCGGATCTCATCAACCAGCTCGGGACGGAGGCGCTGAAGAAGTGCCTTCAGGATGCCAACTCCAAGGCTCAGGTCGCGATCAACATTCTTGTCAGAAACCTCTTCGAGCGCACCGCCGATATTGGGTTTCTTGCCTCCGATGAGGATATCCGCGCCTTCTTGCGCAATCGCCGGGACGCGGCGGATCAGAAC
>JBAQHC010000694.1:0-10486 GCA_049288095.1 Alphaproteobacteria bacterium
GCCGCGCACCTCCTGCACTTGGCCACGTGCGTCGGTGATCTTCCAATGCCGGCTCAAGAGCTGCACGACCTCGTTGCCGTGGTTCTCGATGTGAACCCGGTAAGCCCACATGTAATGACTGTTCTCAGGCGAGGATTCATCAGGCAAATAGATTGGCTCAACCGCCACAAGAATCTCACGTGTGGTGGAGCTATACATGGATTGCCCGCCGCGCCCGCCATCACCGGGCGATCCCCGCCCGATGAATCACATTGTTGTCATTATTGACGAGTTTTGCAGGCTTCCGCAATCGCACGTATGCATCAGCCCGCGGCTTTGAGTGCTTGAGTCAAATCCTCCTTGAGGTCCTCGACATCCTCAAGCCCGACCGATAGCCGAACGAGACTCTCGCCGATGCCGAGTTCCGCCCGCTTTACGGGACCGATGCGATAATGCGTTGTCGTCGCCGGATGCGTGATGAGGCTCTTGGTGTCGCCGAGATTGTTGGAGATCACAACCAGCTTGAGCGCGTTCATGAAGCGAAATACGCCGGCCTTATCGGCATCGACCTCAAAGCTCACAAGTGAGCCGCCCGCTTTCATCTGGCGCTTGGCAAGCGCGTAGTCCGGATGATCGTCCCGGTACGGATAAATCACGCGTTTCACGCGCGCCTGGCCCGCAAGGAAATCTGCAACTTCGCGCGCTGCGGCGCTTTGCGCATTCACGCGAAGGGCGAGCGTCTCAAGGCCTTTGAGCATCACCCACGCATTGAACGGACTCATGGATGGGCCGGTATTGCGAATGAACGGCCGCAGCTCCTCCATGATGTATTTCTTGGTTCCAAGCACGATGCCGCCGAGCGCGCGGCCTTGCCCATCGATATGCTTGGTTGCCGAGTAAACGACGATGTCGGCGCCGAACTTGAATGCGTTCTGCAGCACCGGCGTTGCGAACACATTGTCGACAATCACGCGCGCGCCGGCCTTGTGCGCGATCTCGCACACCGCCGCCACATCGATGATCTCGAGCGTCGGGTTTGATGGCGTCTCGAGGAAGAAGGCCTTGGTTTGCGGCCTCACCGCTTTGCGCCATGCTTCGAGATCCCGGCCATCGACGATCGTCACCTTCATGCCATAGCGCGGCAGCAAATCCTCGACGATGTAGAGGCATGAACCGAACAGCGCGCGCGAGGCGACGACATGATCGCCCGCCTTCAAAAAGCACATAAGCGAGGCAAACACCGCCGCCATGCCGGAGGCCGTGCCGCGCGCCGCTTCGCAGCCTTCGATGGAGACGAGCCTGCGCTCGAACATATCGACCGTCGGGTTCTCGAACCGGCTGTATTGAAAGCCCTCATCCTCGCCTTTGAAGCGCGCTTCCGCCTGCTCGGCGCTGTCATAGACGAAGCCCGAGGTGAGATAGATCGCCTCGCTGGTTTCTTGGAACGCCGAGCGCCGCGTGCCGGCCTGAACCAGCCGCGTTGCGTCGCGCCATTTCGAATGATCTTTCGGGGGTGGGTTTGCCATTGCCATATCCTCGTTTAAGAGGCGGCCCCAAACAAAAATCCCCGGACATGCGGGCCGGGGATGATCCTTCGGGCCCGACCTTTTAGCTGATTGACGCGGACGGGCCATCCCATCCACGCCGCGGGGCCGCAAGCCGGTCGGCTATTCAAATCGCCCTCGCGAGGTTCTGATAACGCCCGGCGCCGCGCTTGGCAAGGCGGGCTTCTCCAAAACTGCGCGCCATCGCGGCCCAACATAGGCGCCGCCACGAAACTGTGCGTAAGCGGAAAGAGCGCCTAAGTCCAATTGCTTGGCGCCGCCCCTCTGTGAGAAAGCGTGTGGAAGCAGTGTGCGGTTTTGTAAGTGTCGCAGGCGATAGCTAGATTTGACCTCATGCAAAGAGCGGCAGGACCAGCGATAGCGGCAGCGAGCCTCGTGCCAACGGGCGAGGCTGGCGTTCTGCCTGCGCATCTCCTCAAAGCGATGATCGGCAGAGGCGAGATTGCCGCCATTGAGCCGATCCAGCCGCAGCAAATTCAGCCCGCGAGCATCGACCTCCGGCTCGGCGCTTCTGCCTTTCGTCTGCGCGCAAGCTTTCTGCCTGGGCGTGGGCATAAAGTCGCCGATCGGCTTGCCGATATCGCCATGCACGAGATCGATCTCACCGAAGGCGCGGTGCTCGAAACCGGCTGCGTTTATCTTGTGCCTCTGCTCGAGTGCTTGAATTTGCCGCGGGAAATCTCCGGCCTCGCCAATCCCAAAAGCTCGACCGGCCGCATCGATGTGTTCACCCGCGTCTTGACCGATGGTGCGGATGAGTTCGATCGCATTCCGGGCGGTTATCAAGGCCCGCTTTATGCGGAAATCTGTCCACGGACGTTTTCGGTTCTTGCGCGTAAGGGCTCGCGGCTTGGTCAGGCGCGTTTCAAGCGCGGCGATGCTGCAATCGCGGATGCGGAGCTCATACGCATCCAAGCCGATGAAGGCTTGGTCGCGTCCGAGGCACCCGACATCCAATCCGGCATTGCGCTCAGCGTTGATCTCACGGGCGATGCCTCCGGCCTTGTCGGTTACAGAGCCAAGCGCCATGCCGGGCTCATCGATGTCGACCGTGTCGGCGCTTATGATCCGCTGGATTATTGGGATCCGGTTTATGCACGCTCCTCGCGCAGCATCATTTTGGATCCCAATGAGTTTTACATCTTGGCGAGCCGCGAAAGCGTGCGCGTGCCGCCCGCCTTCGCTGCCGAGATGGTGCCGTTCGATCCACTGGTCGGTGAATTTCGCGTGCATTACGCCGGCTTTTTCGATCCCGGCTTCGGCCACGCTGCGGCGGGTGGCGAGGGCGCGCGCGCCGTGCTTGAAGTGCGCAGTCACGAGGTGCCGTTTCTCTTGCAGCACGGCCAGAAGGTCGGGCGGCTTATCTATGAGCGGCTCCTGGAATTGCCGCAGGAGCTTTATGGCGGCGCCACCGGCGCGCATTATCAGGCTCAAGGCCTCAAACTCTCCAAACATTTCAAACGCGTCTGATTCTTCGGGCCGCGAAACTCCACCGGCTGCTGCGATGACGGCGCAGAGCCAAATTTCATGTGCCGCAAAACTTTTTTCTAACCTCCGGTTGTTTCGTTGCTTCCTATTTCACCGCTCGATTGTGAACCTTTGATTTGCACTCACGAGTATGTGCCCGGCGCTTGCATGCCTAGATATAGGGTGCGAATCCGAGCGTGAATAACTTTATTCCGTAGGCGGATTATTGGTCGCGCCCCACCATTTCACGCTGGCCACAACGTGAATAACTCACGATTCTCGTCATCGCGAGGCGCGAAGCGACGTGGCGATCCAGCCTGGATTGCTTCGGCCTCTGACCTCGCAATGACGGGCTTAGGGTCAGGGTCGTCATCCCGAGCTTGTCGAAGGATGACCAGCGTGACACCGGGTGAGGCGCCAGACTTTCGGCGAATGCCCCCGCCTGGAAAGGCGGGCGAGCCTATGCTAATTCGAAGGCCGCCTCGCGGGTGTGATGTAATGGTAGCCTGTCAGCTTCCCAAGCTGATCGCGCGGGTTCGATTCCCGCCACCCGCTCCAGGCACAGGGAAGCGACCATAGTGGGAGCCTGGTTACATGCTCACTTCTCGGGCTTGAAGATCAGAACTCCTTCCCGCCGCACTGCTGGACCAACTACAGCCTCGGACAGGTCAGGATTCGCAAGTTGCAAATCCAGCTTCACCGGAAGTTGGTCCTGTAATGCTGCCGCCCAATTATCGCTCTCAGTAATCCAAGTAGATAGCGCCTCGCCATCGGGGTTGGAGACGACTACGCCAATATCAAGATCGCTCTGAGCGGTCTGAGCACCACGAGCATAGCTTCCGAAGAGATAAATTGCTTCTACAGCCGGTATTTCTCGTGCCCAATCTCGAATTGCGCCCAGCCAAACATCAGGAACAGTGACAGTCATCTTGGAGCACAGCATAGCTAGTTGTTGAGCTTCACACAGGAATAGGACCCCGGAAGGGTCGATAGTTGTGGATCTCGATTGTAGGGCTCGATTAGCTGAAGGCATGCGGATAGGTCGTCGGCCATGCCGTAGACCACAGCTAGATAGTCGGTTCCATTCTTCACCACCGCATAATCTGGCGACAATCCAATTCGGTGCTTGGCGAAGAATCTTAGAACTGCTTTATTGTCGGCCTGCCTGGAGCCAGTGTCGCAGGACGACAACGCCAAGAGCAAGAGCAAGGAAGCCGCGGGCCACAGTCTCCGAAAGCGGCGAGACGCGACAGTTGTCGACAATGGTGGCGCAGCGAAAAAGCTTTCCGTCACGACCAGTGGAGCCCCATGAAACTTCGCGCTTCCTTCGCACTATGGTGCGAAAAGCGAGGGACCTGAAACAGGAAATGATAAACGATCTTGGATGTAGCTTGAGCCGGCTTCCCGCGCGAGAACCAAGTTGGAGATATCGGCAAAAATCGTTCCTAATCCGGCCGAAGGGTGGACATCACTCGTCGGTGCAGTGGAGCGGCTTTCCGCGGCGCACAGCATCGAGGGCATTATCGAAGTCGTGCGCGGGACGGCGCGCGCGATCTCCGGCGCGGATGGCGTCACTTTCGTGCTGCGCGATGGCAGCCTTTGCCATTACGTCGAAGAGAACGCAGTAGGCCCCTTGTGGAAAGGGCGCCGCTTCCCGATGAGCGCGTGCATCTCCGGCTGGTGCATGCTCAATCGTGAAATCGCAATCATCCCCGACATCTTCGAAGATCCGCGCATCCCGCACGACGCTTATCGGCCGACTTTCGTTAAAAGCCTCGTCATGGTGCCCGTCGGTAAGGAGCAGCCGCTCGCCGCGATCGGATTCTATTGGGGCGTGGTGCGCACTTTCAGCGAGGGCGAGGTTGCGCTGCTCGAAGGGCTTGGCCGCTCGACATCCGCGGCGATTGCCGCCGTGCAGGCGCATGCGTCGCTGCGCGAGAATGAGGGAAGGCTTCGCTTGGCGCTCGATGCCGGAAAGCTTGGCGCGTGGGAGCTCGATCTCGCGACGGGAGAATTTACGACGTCAGGTGCTTGCAAGGCGCATTTCGGCCGCGCACCGACGGATTCGTTCTCCTTCGAGGATTTCATGGGCGCAGTGCATGATGCCGATGCGCTGATGCAGCGAGAGGCATTTGCTGGTGCCGTCCAGACGGGTGCGAAACTGCAGATTGAATTTCGCACGTGCTGGCCGAACGACGAGACACATTGGATCGAGATGCGCGGCCAAGTGGTCCTCGATGAAAGCTTGCTGCCTTATAAGCTCGCGGGCGTAACGCTCGATCTCACCGAGCAGAAGGAAGCTGAAGATCGCTTGTCTGAGTTGCAGTCGGAGCTTGCGCATGTCAGCCGGCTGACCGAGCTTGGCCAAATGAGCTCGGCTTTCGCCCACGAGCTCGTTCAGCCTTTGGCCGCGGCGCACAACTACCTCGCTGTTGCGGGGCGGTTGGTCGCCAACAACGCCTCTGCGCAGCAGACGCAGGAACTTATCGGCAAAGCGGCGGTTCAATTCGATCGCTCAATGGAGATTGTCGATCGCATTCGCAGCTTTGGGCGCAAGGGCAGGATCACGCGGACCATTGAACAGATTGGGCAGCTCATTGATGACGCGACCGAGATTGCGCTGATCAATCCTAAACACCGCGAAGTGCGCATCGAAAAGGGCATCGGAGAGGAGTTGCCGTGCGTCCATGTCGATCGAATTCAAATTCAGCAGGTGTTGCTGAACTTGCTGCGCAACGCATTCGAAGCGCTCGAGAGCTCGGCGTCTCCGCAGCTGACCATTTCCGCCGCGCCGGATGAGGCCGGCAAGATGGTTGAGTTGCGCGTTGAGGACAACGGCCCAGGGCTCGATCCCGCGGTGCGGGGCGAGCTCTTCAAGCCGTTCGTCACGACAAAGCCGAACGGCATGGGTGTCGGGCTCTCGATTTGCCGCGACATCATCGAAAGCCATGGCGGCAAGCTGTGGGCGGATACTGGGAGTGCACGCGGCGCCGCATTTTGTCTGACGCTGCCGATCGCGCGCGCGAGTTGAACATCGTTGCATCATCCTTCGACAGGCTCAGGATGACGAGACAGGCATCGCCTCATCGTGAGCTCGTCGAACCATGACGCCTCAGCTCTGCACCGGTCTCGGGCGGCCGTTATCGTCGAGCGCGACGTAAGTGAAATTGCCCTCGGTCACCATCAGCATATTCTGCTCGCTGCGGCGCGTGACCCACGCCTCGATATGCACGCAGATCGATGTATGGCCAATGTGGAGGATCTCGGTGTAGATGCCGACGACATCGCCGACAAAAACCGGCTTCTTGAAGCTCATCGCATCGACGGCAACGGTTACGGTGCGGCCCTTGGCGATCTTGTAGGCGAATATGCTGCCGGCGATATCCATCTGGCCGAGCAGCCAGCCGCCGAAAATATCGCCGTTCTGATTGGTGTCCGCCGGCATCGCCAGCACGCGGATCGAGAGCTCACCACGTGGAGCCGTCGGCTTGGCAGCAACAGGGGCGGAAGGCGCCGCGCTGCTCGCCGGAGACCCGCTCACAGCATCACCTGATCGGCGACATCCTGCGCTTCGGCTTCCTCCTCGGTTCTTGGCGAGATCAACTGGCGCTCTTTCCACGAGCCGCGGCTGAAAATGATACCGGCGATGATCGCGATTGCGACATTTGAAACCGGGAATGCCCACCAGATTCCGTCCGCGCCGAGCGGGGTGCGATGCGACAATACGAACGCGATCGGGAATTGCAGACACCATTGCGAGACGAGGCTCACGACCATGGCGGTCATGAGATTGCCGCTCGCGCGCAAGACGCCCATGAATGCGAATTGGAGGCCGATGAAGCCGAAGCTCCACGAGACGGTGCGGATGAAGACGGAGGCCTCATGGATCACCGCCTTGTCTTCCGGCACGAAGAAGGCGGCGATTTGCTGCGCGAAGATGAAAGCGATGAGCCCGACACCGGAAAGCACGCTGAAGGAGAGCAGCGCGGCGAAGCGCGCAACGCGCTCGGCGCGGTGGATATTGCCCGCGCCGATATTCTGTCCGGCGAGCGTCGATGTCGCCATCGACAACCCCATGGCCGGGATCACGGCGAAATTGAGCACATTGGTGCCGACGCCATAGCTCGCGATCGTCACGGTGCCGAAGCCGGTGATGAGGAAGGTCATCATCGCCGCGCCAAGCCCGCGGGTCGACTGCTCGATGGAGGCCGGATAACCCAGATTGAACGCGCGCTTGATGAAGGCCCAATCCGGCTTGAGCGCGCCCCAATGCAGCTTGATGCCGAACCGCCCGCTGAACAGCAGCGTGAGGCCCACGGCCGCTGCGACAGCCTGGGAGATGAGCGTCGCGAATGCTGCGCCCATCACGCCGAGATGCGCGTTGAAGATGAGCAAGGGATTGATGACGAAATTGAGCGCAACGGTTCCGGCGATGATGTAGAGCGGCACGGTCACTTGCCCCACGCCGCGCATTTGCGATTGGAACATGAAATAGCCGAATGCGAAGGGCAGCCCGGCAAACGACACGCGCAAAAAGCCGACGGCGTTGTGATAAACGTCCGGCTGCACTTGCATGAGATCGAGCAGATATGGCGTGAAGATGAACCCGAAGAGGCCGAGTGTGAACGAAACGCCGATCACCGACAGCAAAGTTTGCGCAGCGACATGATTGACCATGGCTTCATCGCGCGCGCCGACATATTGCGCAATGAGGGTCGAGCCGGCGACGGCAAAGCCCATGCCGACCGAGATCAAGACAAACATGATCGGCATCGATACCGAAACCGAGGCGACCGCCGCGGCGCCGACGCGGCCGACCCAAAACGCGTCGATCATCTGATAGGCAATCTGCAGAATATTTCCCGCCATGATCGGCACGGCGAGAAGAAACAGCGATTGCGCAATCGGCCCTTCGATCAATCGCGGGTCAAAACGCCGGCCGGTGCGGCGCGCGGCGCGCAGCGCCTCGGCGCTCAGCTTGGCTTGGGCTTGGTCGGTCGTGTTGTCGGAGCTCATCAGGGGGACGTTATTTTGATCTTGCGTGAGCTTGAGCATGTTTTGGACGGCCGCTCCAGCAATTTCATGGGTGCAGGCGCGAACGCACTCCCGGGGTAGCCACGCGCCAAGGAATTCCGGTAGCGGAAAACTGCTTTAGACGATCTCGGCGTCGAGCGCGGCTTCAGCAGTGTCTGCGCCGCTGGTATTAATGAGATTGAGAATGCCGAACAGCTCGACGCCGCGCTCATAAGTGATGATCTCGTAATTGGTGCGCCCGCACACCTGGTCCCAAATTTCGACCGATTGTTCGAGCCTGCCAAGACACCCGCCCAAGGTCCAGAAGTGCGATTTGGACTGGCGCAAGAATTCGATAAAGCCCTTGGCTGAGCCGCTTGCGCCGACGAGATCGTCATACGTCGAGGTGTATTGCTGCAAGATTCCGAGCGACGTCTTCCAATGCTGCTGCAGTAATTTGCGCACGCGCATGATGCTGTGCCGGTAGTGATCAAGGACGCCGCGCGGCAAGATATCGCGCGGGTTGGAGCGGCTGCTCATCCAAGTCGCCAATTTCTTCAGCCGCGGTTGCAGCTTGATGTACTCGTTTTCGAAGAAGGCGATACCTAGCCAGCAATAGAAGACTTCGGGCGCGGCCTCGGGTGTGATGCGGAAGGCGTGAACGAGCGGCATAAGCTCTTTCATGTCGCTCAGTTCCCAGAGCTTTTGGACGAGGCGCTCGATCGAAGTCTCGTTCATTTTGCCGGTCTGGCCGGCAAAGGCGGTGGCGACGAGCGGCCGAAGGCGGGCGCGCATGCGCTGCTTGATCATCGCGGATTCGCGCGGTGGAAGCGTGAAATAGCCGTCGGGGATCACGAGATTGGCGCGTTCCAGCACGTCCTTCATGAGATAGGGGCTGAAGGACGGGATGCGCCCGAATAGAGATAACAGCTCGGTGTCGGCGGCGAGCGACTCGGGCTCGACATTGCGTTCGCCGAGTATGTTGGTGATCGCATTGCGCAATGTGCCCGGCGTGAAGAAGAAGCTCTCGCCGCCTTCCTCGGGCCGCTTGCGATCATACGGCAGATAAACTTTTGTCGCGATCGGCGGCAGCTCGTCGTAGTCGGAAAGATCGGCACCGGCAGATTGCTTGATGAGAATTGTCGAATTGAGGATGCCGCATTTGAAGAGTGGCACCAGCTTCTGCTCGAAATGCAGCTTGCGCACATCAAGGATGCGCGACGGCCCCGAGTTCAACAGATATTTCAGCTGCGCGCGATCCATATCGGCTATGCGCCTCGGCTAATCAAACAACTGCTCGTCGAGCTCGTGCACGTGAAATGTGTCGAACCCCCGGATGTAGTTCTCCCAATCTGCCCGCGGTGGATCGAACCCAAGCACGACATAGAGCTCGGCCTTGCGGATGAGCGTCGGTTCGATCTTGAAGGTTTCACGCTTGCCGTCGCGATTGAACTCAAGCGTGAGAGGTGCGTTCTCGGCTCTCGAGTATTCACTCGGCGGACACGAGATGCGCGCGCCGCTGATGGAAATGTCGATGACGGGATATGGGACGCCGCCGAGAATCAGATTGACGTCATCGACTACAAAGCGTGGCTCTTTGCGCCGTTCGCCGCCGGCCATGTTGCGCTCCCTCATCGCTGATGGGGAGAAATATAGAAAAAAGAAACTTAAGCCCTGGTAACCGTCGGCCCGTATTCTGCTCTTTTCGTTATTTGGCTCGTCTTTTGAGTGGCGGGGGCAAGAAGGAAAATTCATGAAGCCTGGTATTGCGGCGATCTCCGGGGCACGCTGGCGCACTATTGTGTGGCTCGCGGCAGCACTTTGCCTTTGTTGGGTCCCACGCCCCGCCCTTGCAGGCGCATGGCTGCAGCCCAAGGGCGATATTCAGGTGATCTCAACGCTCACTTATCACAGCTCCCTGGGCGGGTTTGACGATCGCGGCAACCCTGTGGCGTCAAAATATGCGCGCTTCGAGCTCTCGCCTTACATCGAGTACGGTGCCACGAACTGGCTCACGCTCGGCGCCGAGCCCCGCTATCAGTGGGCACAGTCGGGTAGCGGGGCGGCGCGCCAAACTTCGCAAGGCTTCGGCGACATCGATCTCTTCGCGCGCGCGCCGCTTGTGAAATACGGGCCGTGGGTCACATCCATCCAAGGGACCGCAATTCTTTCAGAAGCTTATGAGCGCTCCCGCCGCCCAGCTCCTGGCACCGGGGAAAACGCTTACGAGGCGCGCCTCCTGATTGCGCGCAATTTAAAGGCGCATTCGGGAAGCTATCTAAATGTCGAAATGGCATACCGTTTTGGGCAGGGCGGCGTTGCCGATCAATTACGGCTCGACAGCGCCCTGGGTCTGAAGCCCTGGCGCCGCTGGCTATTCTTGGAGGAGATGTTTCTCACGCGAAGCATCGGTATCGGCGATGGCGCGCCCGGTCATGCCTACGATCTGATCAAGGTCAGAA
>JBAQHC010000695.1:0-1811 GCA_049288095.1 Alphaproteobacteria bacterium
AGCTGATCTGATGTCGCTTTTGTTTACAGTTTTCCCCTCCCCCCTTGAGGGGGAGGGTGGCCGGAGGCCGGGAGGGGGGTCTCAACGAGATCCCAATCATCGGCCCACGGATGATTGCACCAGTATCACCCCTCTCCCTAACCCTCCCCCTCAAGGGGGGAGGGGACGTGCGGAGGAAGTCTCGTGACCGCGTTTCGCACGCTGAGCGACATGAAGCCCAAGGGCAAACGCGTGCTTGTCCGCGTCGACCTGAACGTGCCCGTGAAAGACGGCGTTGTCTCCGAGGAGACGCGCATTGCGCGCTCGGCCGAGACCATCCGTGAGCTGATGAACAAAGGCGCGCGCGTGATCGTCGCCTCGCATTTCGGCCGCCCCAAGGGCGGACCCGACACGGCGAACTCGCTGAAACAAATCATCCCCACGCTTGAAAAGCATCTGGGGCGCAGAGTCGTTTTTGCGTCCGACTGTGTCGGCCCCCAGGCCGAGAAGTTCTCCGCCGCGCTCAGGGACGGCGAGGTGATGCTGCTCGAAAACACACGCTTTCATCCCGAGGAAGAGAAGAACGATCCCAAATTCGCGGCGGCGCTCGCAAAACTCGCCGATCTTTACGTCAACGACGCGTTCTCCGCCGCGCACCGCGCGCATGCCTCGACCGAAGGTGTTGCGCGGCTTCTGCCGAGTTATGCGGGCCGCGCGATGGAAGCCGAGCTTAAGGCGCTCGAAAGCGTGCTCGGCGCGCCAAAGCGCCCAGTGATCGCAATCGTCGGCGGCGCGAAAGTCTCGACCAAGATCGCGGTGCTCGAACATCTCGTCGAGAAGGTTGACACGCTGGTGATCGGCGGCGGCATGGCGAACACTTTCATCGCCGCGCAAGGCTTGAATGTCGGCAAGTCGCTGCAAGAGGCGGATCAACATGCAACGGCGCTTAAGATTCTCAGCGTCGCCAAAGATAAAGGCTGCCGTGTCTTGTTACCGGTCGACGGCATTGCCGCGAAAGAGTTCAAGGCGAATGCGCAGTCGCGCACGGTCGCCATGAGCGCGGTTGCCGCCGACGAGATGGTGCTCGATATCGGCCCGAGATCGTTTGGCGAGATCAAGCTCGCGCTCGGCTCCGCGAAAACCGTAGTGTGGAACGGGCCGGTCGGCGCGTTCGAGCTGCCGCCTTTTGGCGAGGCAAGCTTTGCGATCGCGCGCGAGATCGCCGAATTAACCAAGGCGGGAAGGCTCGTGTCGGTTGCGGGCGGTGGTGATACACTGGCGGCGCTCGATGCCGCAGGCGTTGATGGCGATTTGACTTACGTATCGACAGCGGGCGGCGCCTTCCTCGAATGGCTTGAGGGCAAGAAGCTGCCCGGCGTTGAAGCATTGAAGCGTTAGGCGCTGAATTGGAATCGGTGCTCATCCTTCGACAAGCTCAGGATGAGGAGTTTACTCGGGGCCTCATGGTGAGCCTGTCGAACCATGAAGACCCAAGCGAAATTAGGGAGAGGGACAATGGATTTGGCGGACCTCAACAAGGTCGCGAACAAGATGGTCGAGCCGGGCAGGGGTATTCTTGCTGCCGACGAAAGCTCGGGCACGATCAAAAAGCGCTTCGACTCGATCAAGATTGAATCAACGGAAGAGAAGCGCCGTGATTATCGCGAGATGCTGTTCCGCACGCCCAAATTCGGCGACTACATTTCCGGCGTCATTCTTTACGACGAGACGATCAAGCAGAAAGCAGCGGATGGAACGCCGCTCGCAAAGATTATCGAGAATGCCGGCGCGGTGCCCGGTATCAAGGTGGATGCCGGCACCAAGCCCCTGCC
>JBAQHC010000696.1:0-1704 GCA_049288095.1 Alphaproteobacteria bacterium
GCCAAATGTGTAATCGTGGGTGATCTTTGCCGATATGTTCCCTTCGTAAAGATTCATGTGGGGATGGGGACCGTGATTCGGGTTCAGGTCCGCGTTCAGGTAAGACGGATCCTCCGCCTCCCTGTGCGCATCGAAGTAATTGTACAAAACCGCTGTTCCGCTCCCGCCACCCTCGAAGTTGACGCCATGCCGGAGAAAGTAAAACCGGTTGTTCTCGATCTTGTGCGCGGAGTTCCAGAAGATCAGGAATACGCCGTACGACGCCCCGCTGCCGTAGTTCTGGCCGTGATGAAAATAACTGTCCCGTATCTCCCACCCGAAACTGAACTCCAATCGCACATGGGCGCACCCGCTCGACCCGCCTGCATTGTAGGACTCGATGTTCCTCAGCCAGTTGAATGCGGAGAATCCGGAGTAGATCATCCATCCGTTGGAGGTCATCAACTCCACCTTCAAGTCCTCCAAACCGGCTTTCCTCACCGACATGGGCGCTTTTTTTATCTGCGGGTTCGCGCTGTAGGTCAGATACATTCCGGGGGAGATCGTTACGTTGTTCCCCGCGACGCCCGCGACCTTCGCAAACTGTTGGATATCGTGCTGCCCGCTGTCTTCACCGCACCAGGAGCAGCCGAGACTATTCACGAGGGCCGGATCGTTGTCCTGAAATATCGATAGGATGTCGCCGGTCGCCAATCCGGCCGCGCTGGCAAGCGTCAATACCGTGGAGCCCTTGACGTATCCGGAAACAATGGGGATGTTCGACCCCATCCCGTCCTTGCTCCCGCCATTGAAATTGATCTGAGCCCCGTTATAAAGCCGGATCGATGTCTGGGCAGGACCGGCACCCCGCAGCACGCGGTTGCTTTTCATGTTGATGTGGGAATTCACTCTGTACGTCCCGGAAGGAAGATAGACGGCGGTTCCGGGAACGGCAGAGGATATGCATGCATTGATCTTTGCGGCGCTGTCGCTCGCGCCGGTCGGGTCCAGTCCATTGCAGGTCACGTTGGGGTAGTACGGTATCCCGCCCTCCGTGTCGAGGCCCGCGCGCCAGGCGATTTTCCTGCCCGGGTCGAGATCGTAGACCGCATATGCGTTCCCGGCAAACGAAAACCATAAGGATACGACACACACGGCGAGTATTGACCGTCTCATGATTTCCCCCATCAACCGGTTCCGTCGGGATTTCCGCGCACGCCCGCCATTGGAATACCTGCCCGGGATGGCACCCCCCGCATCCTCTCAAGGAGCAGGGAGAGCGCCCGGTACATGGTCGCCTGCCCCCAGTGCAGCAAGGGCACCTTCATCGTTCCCCACGGCATGATTCGATAATAGTAATATCCGCTTGCATCCTGCATGTGGTCGATGGTCCATTCGGCTACTTTGACGGACATCTTCAACGCCTCAGGGTACATATCCGAGAAGTTCGCCAACGTCGTGATCGCCTGGGAGGCGCACTGGATGTCGATGGGGTATGTCCTGTCAATGTAATATTTCGGTGTTCCGTCCTCACGGAAGAACGTTTTCATGTAGCACTCGAATCCCCGCCGGAGATTCCCCTCGAACGCCGTGTCGCCCGTGTTCTCGATGTAGCATTTGAGACTGTCAAGGTTGTACCCGCTGTGGAAGTTATCGACCCAATGGGAATTCGCGTACTCGCCGTAATACCATGCCCCGTCCGGCAATTGGCGCGTGCAACTGTAC
>JBAQHC010000697.1:0-5231 GCA_049288095.1 Alphaproteobacteria bacterium
CCTCTTGTTCATGGTTCGACAGGCTCACCATGAGGTTCAGGATTTGGGACCTCATCCTGAGCTTGTCGAAGGATGAGCCGAGCGTGCGCGCGCGGCCCGCAATTGAGCGAAATCATCGCCCGCGTGATAGCTCGAGCGCGTGAGCGGCGAGGCCGAGACCATCAAGAAGCCTTTCGCGCGCGCCATCGCTTCATAAGATTTGAATTCGTCAGGCGTGACGAAACGATCAACGCCCGCGTGCTTCTTGGTCGGCTGCAGATATTGGCCGATGGTAAGGAAATCGACACCTGCCGAGCGCAGATCGTCCATCACTTGCAAAATCTCTTCGCGCGTTTCGCCAAGTCCGACCATGAGACCGGATTTGGTGAATTGCGAAGGATCGATCTCCTTCACTTTCTGCAACAAGCGCAGCGAATGGAAGTAACGCGCGCCCGGGCGGATCTTGAGATAAAGCCGCGGCACGGTTTCAAGATTGTGGTTGAACACATCGGGCTTTGCCGCGATCACGACTTCCGCGGCACCATCCTTGCGCAAGAAATCCGGCGTCAGCACCTCGATCGTCGTGGCGGGAGCGGCCGCACGAATAGAGCTGATCACCGCCGCGAAATGCGCGGCGCCGCCATCGTCCAGATCGTCGCGATCAACGCTGGTGATGACGACATGCTTGAGGCCGAGCTTGGCAACAGCTTCGCCGACGCGGCGCGGTTCATCCGTATCGAGAGCATTCGGAATGCCGGTCGCGACATTGCAGAAGGCGCAAGCACGCGTGCACACCTCGCCCATGATCATCATGGTGGCGTGCCCTTGCGTCCAACATTCGCCGATATTGGGGCAGCCCGCCTCCTCGCAGACGGTGGCCAGCTTGTGCGAGCGCACGATGCCGAGCGTTGCCTGGTAACCTTGCGAATTGGGCGCTTTTACGCGAATCCAATCGGGCTTTTTAGGTGAAGGCGAATCCGGCCGCTCGCGCTTTTCGGGATGCCGCGCGGCGCCTTTAGGCTTAAGGCCCGCCTTCGAATCGAGGATCGTAACCATAAGGGGAACATGGGCCAGAGCGGCGGGGGCTTCAAGCGGCGGCCGCCCCGCTTGCCGCCGGTTTGTATAGCAAGCCAAGGAAGCTTACCTTGAGAGGCTTAAGAACTGCCTCAAGGGCAAGGACCCGGCCGATGGCCCCAGGCAAGATCAACCTGCAGCACACGCGGCGAACCGTGCTCGCGGCGCTGTTGCATTCAGGCGAGAGGCTCGGCCAGGAAAAGATCGTCATCGTCGACGGCGATGAGCGCACGATGACCTACAGCCAGCTCATCCGTGCGAGCTTTGCGCTTGGCCATGCGCTGAGGACGGGCACAACGAAAGGTGAAACGGTCGGCGTGCTGCTGCCAACCGGCATTGCGCCCGTGCTCACCGTCTTCGCGCTGCAGACAATCGGCCGCGTGCCGGCGATGTTGAATTTTACTTCAGGGGCGAAGAGCCTGATTGCGGCGTGCAGGGCCGGGAAGATCAAGCGCGTCATTACTGCGCATAAATTCATCGAGGTCGGTGGCTATGGCCACCTCATCGAGGGCATGTCGCAAGACGTCGGGTTTGTTTATCTCGAAGAGGTGCGCGCGAAGCTTACGCTGATGGATAAGGCGTTTGGTGCCTGCGGCCCCTTCTTGCCTCAGCTCTTCACCGCACATCGCGCTCCGGATGATCCCGCGGTGATCCTTTTCACTTCAGGCACCGAGGGCGAACCCAAAGGTGTTGTGCTTAGCCATGCGGCCCTCTTAGCCAATGTCGAGCAAGTCAAAGCCCATATCGAGCTTTATCCCGACGACATCGTTTTCAATCCGCTGCCGACTTTCCATTGCTTCGGGCTCACCGTGGGCTCGATCATGCCGCTTATTCTGGGCCTTAAGTCAGTACAACATCCAACGCCCTTGCAGGCACGCCAAATCGCCAAGCGGGTGCGCCACACCGGCGCAACCATCCTGCTCGCGACCGACACTTTCCTTTCGCAATATGCGCGTGCGGGCGACCAAGGCGATCTCAATTCGCTGCGCCTCGCGGTGTGCGGGGCCGAGCGCGTGCGCGACGAGACGCGTCAGATCGTCAAGCGCAAATACAATATCGAAATTCTCGAAGGCTATGGCGTGACGGAGACGGCGCCGGTTGCGGCCGCCAATCAGCCCGGCGCCAACCGGCACGGCTCGGTCGGCAGGCTCGTCGACGGAATGGAGATGAAGCTCGAGCCGGTCGAGGGCATTCCGGGTGGCGGGCGGCTCTTCGTCAAAGGGCCGAATGTCATGCTCGGTTATATCTCGCCGGATGCGCCCGGCGTCATCAAGCCGCCGGCGGATGGCTGGCACGACACAGGAGATGTGGTTTCTGTCGATGAGGACGGCTACATAACCATCCGCGGACGGATGAAGCGGTTTGCCAAAATCGGCGGCGAGATGGTCTCGCTTGCGGTCGTCGAGAACTGCGCTTCGGCTTTGTGGCCGGACAATATGCATGCGGCGGTCGCAATGCCCGACGGGCGCAAGGGCGAGCAGATCGTGCTTCTGACCGATTGCCCGGACGCCAACCGCTCGGACCTCATTGGCTGGGTGCGCAATCACGGCGTTCCCGAGCTGGCCGTGCCGCGCCAGATCATTTTCATCGAGGCCATTCCACTCCTCGGTACCGGCAAGACCGACTACACCCGAGCTGACGCCCTCGTCCGTGAGCGCCTCGCCGAGGACGCCGCCTAGACCTCTTCAATTGGCGTGGGGTCCTCATCCTTCGACGAACTCGTCGATGATGTCATGGTGAGCCTCGTCATCCCGAGCCTGTCGAGGGACAAACCATGACCAGCACCTCATCGAACCGCTCTACGGCCGGGCCAGCGGCGCCTTGTCTCAGCGGCCCCTGCGACGGGTTTCAAAGAAACTGACCGTTTGTCATTGTGCGATGCAGTTAACGGTTTTGTGTCCAAACCGTGATCCGGCGAATCACGCGTAAGTCCTGTAGATTCAAAGAGGTACTGATTGTCGCAGGTACGTACAATTTGCGTCTGGGGGCTTGAATCTACGCTGCGCTGCATCACATAAGGTGTGAAATTTTCCGCAGTGCAGCGTATCGCGGCGTTTGCGTCTAAGTACACCCCAGATCTGGAGAATTGAAATGAACGACCTCAACCCTAACACCCCCTCGTCACGGGTGGATGCCGCGCTGACCTCTTCGGTCCTCGTGACCTTCATCCTCGCGGTTGCCGCCTTCGTGGTCGCGGTCATCTAAGCCAGCGCTTCCATGCGATCATGCGAACGGGGCGCCCGCCAGACCGGCCGGCGCCCCGAAATCTTTTCCGGTTAAGGTGCGGCCCAGCCGTGGCCTGGGCGTCATGCGCCTGGCGCGGCTCTTGCGTATGTTAACTTGCGCTCACATATGCTTATGCGGCGAAAATTTTGATTTGAGGAAACCTAAAAAGGGACACTGGTGGCCAAAGATCCCTACAAAGTGCTCGGTGTGCAGCGGACGGCGACGCAGGATGAACTGCGCAAGGCCTATCGCAAGCTCGCCAAGCAATATCACCCGGACGTCAATCCAGACGACAAGGCTGCCGAAGAGAATTTCAAGGCGGTTACCGCCGCCTACGACTTATTGAGCGACGAAAAGAAGCGCGCCCAATTCGATGCCGGCGCGATCGACGCTTCCGGCCAGCCGCGCATGGACCGCCAATTCGAATGGGCGTTCAACGATCAGCCGCAAGGCGGTGGTCCCGGCGGGCCGCGCAACCCGCGCGAATTCGAAGACATGGGCGATATCTTCAGCGAGTTCTTCGGCGGCTATCGTCAGGCGCGTGGCCGCGCCGGTACGGGTGCGCGCCGCGAAGGCTTCTCGGTCAAGGGCGCCGACGTCAAATACACGATGGATGTCGATTTCCTCGACGCCGCCAATGGCGCGACCAAGCGCGTGACCATGCATGATGGGCGCGTGCTCGACGTCAACATTCCGAAGGGCCTCAAAGACGGCCAAACGATTCGCCTGCGTGGGCAGGGCCTTTCCGGCGTGTTGGGCGGCGAGGCCGGCGATGCGCTTGTGGAAGTGACGGTCAAGCCGCATCCCACATTCAAGCGCGACGCCGACAATACGATCAGGGTCGATGTGCCGATCTCGCTACGTGAGGCGGTGAATGGCGGCAGCATCGAAGTGCCGACGATCACCGGCCCGGTCGTCGTCAACGTGCCCAAGCAATCGAACACGGGACGCGTCTTGCGGCTCAAAGGCAAGGGCATCGACGGCGCGGATCAGCTGATCACGCTCAAAGTTGCCTTGCCGAAGACGATCGACCGCGAGCTCGAGCAATTCGTCGCGCGTTGGACTTTCGCCGATTACGATCCGCGCAAGAGCTAAAGCCGGTCAGCTAGCGCGACCAGTAAAAATGCTCGTAGAGCTCGAAATCGCGCGGGTAAATGGCTTCGATGCGCGCGCGCTCCTTGACGCCGATCGCTTTTACATCGACGTCGGTCGTGCGGTAAACGTGCGGAAGCTCAACGCGCTTGCCGAGCTTGAGCGCAAGTCCATCGGTGAACTGACCGGCCTTCTCGAGCACGCCGCAGTGGAAAATCGCGCGATTGCTAAATGCGCTTAGTGGCTCATCGTGCGTCCAGCCGAGATAAGACGCAGCGAGATCGCCATAGATGTCGCGGTGTTCATGCAGGAAGTCGAGATAGCCGAGAAAGCTGTTGCGTGTCGCAATCTTCGGCAACAGGCTGGCATCGACCTTTCCGAAAACCCCCTTCTTTCGAAATGCCTGGCGCGCGTAATTGAATTCGGAACGCGCACGCGCATAAGGATTGCGCAAAATGCTGATGATCTTGAGCGGACGCTTGACCTTCTCGTGCACGGACCGGAAATCGACATGGCCGCCGTCGATGAGATCGCCAGCCTTTGATTCCGTGTTGATCACTTCAAAGGCTTTATCGGTATCGAATGTGCCGTAAAGCTTATTGAGATTGCGCAAGCGCGTGCGCCAGAAGCGCAGCCTCTGAAAGCCGGAAACGCGGCCGTCAAGATCGAGCGTGTTCGGCAACAGGAAGATGCGCCGGCCGGCAAATGCCGACGCAAGGAGGCGGCTTAAGCTGCTGCTCCCGCTCTTCGGGACGCGGACACACAAACACAGATGATCCACTGTCCTCTTCGCTCGCCTCCAGCAGAGACTCTTTCTCGAGCCTGTGTTGAAGCGGATGCGCCTCAACGCAGCTTAGGAG
>JBAQHC010000698.1:0-6424 GCA_049288095.1 Alphaproteobacteria bacterium
CTCCAACACGTCGGTATGCCTCAAGATCGTCGATCCATGGTTCCTGAAGCTCGATGAAGAGGCGCAGCGCAAGGTGCAGAAAGACATCGAGGGAGCGCTCGACAAGGAGCGTGTGGCCTTCGATGTCGGCAATCACCGCGATGCGCCGGCCGGCCTGCGCATCTGGTGCGGCGCCACAGTCGATGCAGAAGATTTGAAGGCGCTGACGCCGTGGCTCGAATGGGCGTTCCGAAAGGTGAAATCGGCGGCCGGCGATTAGTAGCCGTCATCGCGAGGCCGCGAAGCGGCCGCGGCGATCCAGAGCAGTGTTCTTGGATTGCTTCGCGCCCTTCGGTCGCTCGCAATGACGGTGTCATTGATGAATTGAAAAGGGAAGATCATGCCCAAGGTTCTGATTGCCGACAAAATGAGCCCACTTGCGGAGAAGATATTCCGCTCACGGGGGATCGATGTTGATGTGAAGGCCGGCCTCGACAAGGACGAACTCAATACCATTATCGGCAACTACGATGGCGTCGCGGTCCGCTCGGCAACGAAGATCAGAGGCGATGCGATTGCGCGTGCTGAAAAGCTGAAAGTGATCGGCCGGGCGGGCATTGGCGTTGATACGATCGACGTGCCGGCGGCAACCGCCAAAGGCATCGTCGTGATGAACACGCCTTACGGCAACTCGGTGACGACCGCCGAGCACGCGATTGCACTTCTCATGGCAATCGCGCGCGATATTCCGGCCGCCAATGCTTCAACGCATGCCGGCAAGTGGGAGAAGTCGCGGTTCATGGGCGTTGAAGTTACGGGCAAAACGCTCGGCATCATCGGTTGCGGCAATATCGGATCGATTGTTGTCCGCCGCGCCAAGGGTCTCGAAATGAAGGTGATCGCATATGATCCTTTCTTGTCGGAGGACCGCGCGAAGGATCTGGGCGTCGAGAAAGTCGAGCTCGACAATCTCTTCAAGCGTGCCGACTTCATCTCGCTCCACACGCCGCTCACCGATAAGACGCGCAACATCATTGATGCCAAGGCATTTGCGCTGATGAAGAAGGGTGTGCGCATCGTCAATGCCGCGCGCGGCGGATTGATGGACGAAAAGGCGCTCAAGGCAGCGCTCGACTCGGGCAAGGTCGCGCGTGTCGCACTCGACGTGTTTGAAGAGGAACCGGCAACCAAGCATCCGCTCTTCGGCGATGACCGCGTTGTCGCAACCCCGCATCTCGGCGCCTCGACGAGCGAAGCGCAAGAGAAAGTGGCGGAGCAAATCGCTGAGCAGATGGCGGATTTTCTGCTCCTGGGAGCTGTAACCAATGCCGTCAACATGCCGTCGATCACGGCGGATGAAGCACCGCGCATCCGGCCTTATGTTTCGCTCGCCGAAAAACTCGGCTCGTTCGTCGGCCAGCTGACCGACACCTCAATCGAGCAAGTGTCGATCGAATATGAAGGCGCCGTTGCGGAGCTGAAGACGACCGCCCTCACCGCTGCTGCTCTCGCGGGGCTTCTCGCGCCGCAAATGGCCGAGGTGAACATGGTCAATGCGCCGGTGGTTGCGCGCGAGCGCGGCATCAAGGTCTCCGAGACCAAGCGTGCGCAAGAGGGTGTGTTTGAGGCCTATATTCGCGTCATCGTGAAATCGGGCCGCGGCACGCGCTCGATCGCCGGCACGCTCTATTCGGGCAACCGGCCGCGCATCATCCAGATCGATGGCATCGACATGGACGCGGCTTGGGGGCCGAACATGCTGTGCGTCGTCAATGTCGACAAGCCGGGCTTCGTCGGCGCGGTGGGCCAGACATTCGAGGCCGCGGGGATCAATATCGCGACCTTTGCACTCGGTCGCACCGAGGCTGGCGGCCACGCCATTGCTCTGGTTGAAATTGATGCTCCGATCACGCCGGAAATCCTGGCCAAGGTTCAGGGCCTCAAGAACGTGATCGAAGCTAAGGCGCTCAAGTTCTAACGCCGAACCTGTTCCCTCTCCCGCGGGGAGAGGGTTAGGGTGAGGGGTTCTCAATAGGCTCTGAGTCTGTTGTGACCCCCTCACCCGGCCGCTGCGCGGCCGGCCTCTCCCCGCGGGAGAGGCAAGTGCGCCCCCGGAGGAAGACTAAGCATGGCTAATGTTGCTGTCGTCGGCGTCCAATGGGGCGATGAAGGCAAGGGTAAGATCGTCGATTGGCTCGCCGAACGCGCCGACGTCGTCGTGCGGTTTCAAGGCGGCCATAATGCCGGCCACACGCTGGTTGTCGGCAGCGAGACTTATAAGCTTTCGCTCGTGCCGTCGGGCGTCGTGCGCGGCAAGCTGTCTTTGATCGGCAATGGCGTCGTCGTCGATCCCTGGGCGTTCCTGCAAGAGATCGACCGTCTGACCAAGCAAGGCATCAACATCACGCCCGACATCCTGCGGATTGCCGACAACGCCTGCCTCATTCTGCCGATGCATCGCGAGGCGGATGTGGCGCGCGAATCCTCCAACTCGGGCACACGCCTCGGCACGACGCGGCGTGGCATCGGGCCTGCTTATGAAGACAAGGTTGGCCGCAGAGCCGTGCGGCTCATCGATCTCGCCGACCAAAAGACGCTCACCGAGCGCGTCGATGCGCTATTGGCCCACCATAACGCGATGCGCCGCGGGCTCGGCTTCGAAGAATGGCAGGCTGGTGAAATCATCCGTGAGCTGAAGGAAATCGCGCCGCGCATACTGCCCTTTGCCGACATGGTATGGCGGCGGCTCGCTGATCTTAAGCGCGAGGGCAAGCGTATTTTGTTTGAAGGCGCGCAAGCTGCAATGCTCGATGTCGATCACGGCACCTATCCTTACGTCACCTCATCCAACACGCTGGCAGGGCAGGCGGCTGCGGGTGCCGGCGTAAGTCCGAGCACGATCAGTTATGTTCTCGGTATTTGCAAAGCCTATACGACGCGCGTGGGCGAAGGCCCGTTCCCGACCGAGCAGACGAATGATGTCGGTACAAAGCTCGGCACGCTCGGCAAGGAATTCGGCACGGTAACAGGGCGCAAGCGCCGCTGCGGCTGGTTCGATGCCGTGCTCGTTCGTCAGGCAATCATGATTGGCGGCGTCGATGGCATCGCGCTCACCAAGCTCGATGTGCTCGACGAGTTCGACGAGATCAAAATCTGCACGGGCTATAAGCTCGATGGAAAATTGATCGACTATTTGCCGGCCTCATCCGGCGCGCAGGCGCGCGTGGAGCCCATCTATGAGACGATGGAAGGCTGGAAGGCGACGACGCGTGGCGCGCGCTCGTGGGTCGATTTGCCGGCCCAGGCGATCAAATATGTCCGCCGCGTCGAGGAATTGATCGGCGCGCCGGTTGCAATGTTGGGCACGGCGCCGGACCGCGAAGGCCTTATACTCGTCAAAGACCCCTTTACGGACTAAGCTCCGGGAGAAAGCACGCGCTTTCGGGGGGAGCGTTCGATGAAAATGATCAGAGGGGCAACACTCTTTAGTCTTTGTGCGGTCGTATTGTCAGCGTGTTTCGACAGCAAGCAGCCGTTGATCAATGAGGCGGAGAGCGTGACACCAATTCGGCCCGGAGCCTACGTATCATCGACTTCAAGTGACGAATTCAAAGTCGCGGTCACCGGCACCATAACGAGCTTGTCAAGGACGGACGGTAATCAAAAGACTGATGTTGACACCTATCTAATGCGGCCGCTGCGCGCGGGTTACTTTGTCGTAATGGACCGAAAGACGCTTTGGTACGGATTGATTGCCGTCGATCACCAACAGATCACTTCATATGATGACAACAGTAACTGTGATCACTTGGAGGAACTTGCGTTTGAAAAGGATGTTCCGCTCTCCAAGTTCGGCGTATCAGGTTTGAAAGAAGATCACTGCTCGTTTGCCCGCTTCGATAAGTTAGCTGCGGCGTTCAGTGCAATCCTTGATAGTGGGAAGGTTGAAGTGGAAACAACGTACCGACCGAAGGGACAGGCGGCCGCAGAAAACAAGCCGGACGGTCGGGCGCCCCACGCCACCAACGCGCTTATTCGGGTGCAAAGTGAGTTGCGTGCACGAGGTGTTACTGCGGATGATGTCCTGACCTTCATTCGTGCGAACAAGGACAAAGCGGCTGCTCAAGCGCAGACGATCACTGCGGCTCCCACAGATGCCGCTCGCTGAGCCGACGCCCCGCCTTCGGGGGAGGGTTCGATGAAAAGAATTTCACTCGGTGCGTTGCTGGCGCTTTGCGTCGTGATCTTATCCGGCTGCTTTGCGAGCGAAGAGCCGTTGATCGACGAGTCGACGAGCGCAACCCCGCTCAAGCCCGGCAACTACATCGCAACCGAGGTGAAGCGCGAAGAGAATGAGGCGCCGACTAAGGTCAAAGTCACCACCGAGGGCAATGTCACGGTCTTCACCTCGCTTGATCAGGCCGATAAAGACGCGGCGCCAACAAGGGTTCTGCTGCGTAAGGTGCGCGGCAATTATTACGCCATGCTCGAAACCAAGAGCGACGATAAATCCTATGTCTATATGCTTGTGCAGATCGATGGCTCAAGCATGAAGACATACGACTTCGCAAGCGCTTGCAAAACGCTCGAAGGCGTGGCTGCCGAGAAGAAAGCCGATATTGCAAGCTACGGGGTTTCGCGCGTTGAAAAAGGCAACAACATCGATACCTGCTATTTCATGCGGTTTAAGGATCTTGCGAAAGGCTTTAGGGCCGTGCTCGATGCCGGCCCGCCTGAGCTTGTCACGGTCCTGACGCCGGCGACGTGATAGACTCCTGCATGGCCGGCAAGAGCACGCCTTCCAAGCGCGCACATCAGACGCTCGACGAGGCGGCGATCATCGAAACAATCGATCGCTTGAAAGCGCGCGCCGGCGCTAGTCAGCAGGGCTCGCGGCGACAGCCTTCGTTTGAAGGCGGCGCTTGTCTCTGAGTGCCGCCTTCATGGCGCGCTGAAGCTTCTCGAACGCGCGCACTTCGATCTGCCGAACACGCTCGCGGCTGATGTCGAATTCCTTTGAAAGATCGTCAAGCGTCGTCGGCTCCTCCTTGAGGCGCCGCTCGGTCAAGATGCGCCGCTCGCGCTCATTGAGCTCGGCGAGCGCGTGGCTGAGCAGCTCCTGGCGCTCGCCCAGCTCCTCTTGATCGGCGAGCGTGGTTTCCTGATCGGTGGTTTCATCGACAAGCCAATCCTGCCATTCGCCTTCGGATTCGGCGCGCAAGGGGGCATTGAGCGAATGGTCTGGCGCGGCGAGGCGCCGGTTCATCGACTGCACTTCCTCTTCGGTCACGCCGAGCTTCTTGGCGATCGCCTGAACATTCTCGGGCTTTAGATCACCTTCTTCGAGCGCTTGAATCTGACCTTTCATGCGCCGCAAATTGAAGAACAGCTTCTTCTGCGCGGCCGTCGTGCCCATTTTCACCAGGCTCCACGAACGCAGGATGTATTCCTGGATCGCCGCTCTGATCCACCACATCGCGTAAGTCGCGAGGCGAAAGCCTCTGTCCGGATCGAAGCGCTTGACTGCTTGCATGAGGCCGACATTGCCCTCGGAGATTACCTCGGCGATCGGCAAGCCATAGCCGCGATAACCCATCGCGATCTTGGCGACGAGGCGCAAATGGCTGGTGACAAGCTGATGCGCGGCCTCGCTGTCGCCATGTTCGAGATAGCGCTTGGCCAGCATGTACTCATCGCCCTGCTCCAGCATCGGAAATTTGCGGATTTCCTGCAGATAGCGCTGAAGCCCGCTCTCGGGCGTCAAGCTCGCGAGCGAGGGAATGTTCGTCTTGGTCAGTTCGTTCGCCATGCGCAGAGCTTAACCCGTCCAGGGGGCGATGCTTATAACGCAAGTGCGAAGGCGAACAAAATCCAGATTCGTCACATTAAAGTGCGGCGAGGGCCTCGCTTAAGTCTTTGAGCGGCGAGGGAAGTTCGGCCTCAAAGGTAAGCCGCGTGCCGGTCGCGGGGTGGGTAAAACCTAATCGCCCGGCGTGAAGAGCTTGGCCGGGGAGTGATTCGATTGCGCGCACGAGCGGCTCCGGCAGGTCGCGGCGGAGCGTGCGCCGGCCCTTGCCGTAGAGCGGATCGCCGATGAGCGGGTTGGTGCGCGAGGTGAGGTGAACTCTGATCTGGTGCGTGCGTCCGGTCTCGAGCCGGCATTCGACCCGCGCCGCGAGATCGCCATAGGCAGCGACCGTTTTGTAATGCGTGATCGCGGGTTTGCCGGTTCGTACGATCGCCATCTTGCGCCGGTTGGTCGGGCTGCGGCCGATTGCGCCTTCAATCGTGCCCGAGGGCGGGCGCGGCACACCCCAAACGAACGCGGTGTAGGAGCGCTCGATCGAGTGCGCGGCGAATTGCTCGGAAAGGCCTTTGTGCGCGCGCTCGGATTTCGCAACGACGAGCAGGCCTGATGTGTCTTTGTCGATGCGGTGCACGATGC
>JBAQHC010000699.1:0-16172 GCA_049288095.1 Alphaproteobacteria bacterium
GTTTGATCTCGGGGATGAAACCGCGAACGCCGAAGAAGAAATGAACCGGGGCGAAACCTTCGACCCTGAAGCCGGCGACAAGTCCCCGGAGGAAAAGCTACGCGAGGAGCAGCGTCGGAAAACAGCCCAAAGAAAGGCGACGCGCGGTCAGATCGCCGGCGCCGTTAAAGAATTTAACGAGCGCATTTCTGAGCGTAAATCCAATGATACGATCACGACTTTCGATGTGTTGCGGCTCCGGGCGTTGTTGATGATTGTAGCCGCCGCCGGATGGGCAGGACGGGAGACCGACACCGGAAACTCCAAAGGCAGAACATCGTTGCAAGTCCTCCCGGTGCAAGATGGAGCGGAAAGCTGGCCGCGGCTTATGGGACAGGTTCTTTTCGGCTTCTTCGGCGGTAACGACCCGGCTATCCAGCACGTGAAACTTGATGCGCTGCACGAGCAACTTACCGACGATATTCTGGAGTGCTGGGCGACGTGTTTCTGGTGTCTTCACGCGTGTCTCGGCGCGCCCTGCTCTAAGGATGAGCACGCAGTGCTGGCGCGGTACATCCTCGCGTTAGCCGAGAGACTCTACCGCCTGACGGGCCTGAAGAAAGATGAACTGCTGGCACCAGATATCGAGCTGGTCATGCAGCACATGAGCGAACGATTTAACGGAAGGTTGGGCCTCGATTCCGCCGCGCTGAGCAAAAGCCACGAAACGCTCGTGAGCGGCATCTTCCAGGAAAAAAAGAAAGCGTCCCTAGCGCCGGTCGAGCGGTAGTTCACACCGTCAGATTGCTAAGCGTGGGATACTAGTCGATTACGAAGGACGGCTGATATGTCTTATGCGCCTGTCGATCAAAATCAAATTCGTAAACGATGCAGGGCGCTATGCCCTGATGGTGCTGCCCAAGGAAGAACATGAAGCTGTTTGGGCAGGCGGCAAAAATATGCACCATTGCGTCCGGATCGCTGGCTTTCACCGACCTCAGATAATTTGATACTTGCTCTGCGAGAGCGGCGGCGTGCCCGCCGCCCGCAACGCTTTGTTGTCCCGGCCCGGTTGGCAGGGCAAACGAGACGAGACTCCCCACTGCCGGCAATTGAGCCGCAACATAGGCTTTTGCCTGCGCCGTCGCGGGCTGCGACACACTGATCGCGATTGCGATCTCTTTTCCCGTTCCGACCGTTTCGCTGGCAATATCAAAGCGCGCGCTTTTGGCGGCGGACCCATCGTCTACGAGCCAAGTTCTCGCACCCACGCGGCCCTTTTGGACAAGCTGGATTTGAACGCCGCTTTTCATATCGAAGATGCTGCCTGCCAGGAAAGCGATCGACGCGTGCGCATCCAGAATGAGCCTCAGGTTCGCGGACTTCTTCACAGCGCCCCGCAAGAAACTCTCGACTTTGGGGCGAATATCGCGTTGCCACTCTCGCCCGTCCTGAAGGTAGCGTTGCCGGAACTCGTCGGTAAGTAGGAGGGTGTTTTCCGGACTTGCTCCCACGATGTCCGCGGACGGACCGAGAAAACTGCGAATGGCAACGGGCAAGAACGCGTCGGGTTCGGATTGGCGTTCAACAATTAGACCTTCATCTCGGCAAAGCTGTAGCAGTATCTCACGCGTCAAGGCGTTGAGGTTCCGAACCTTCAATTGTCGAGCCAGTTCGTCGTAACGAAAATCCGAATCGGTGGCGCTGCAAGCGAGTACGCCGACTACCTGTGCCTTCAGGTTAATTTCAGATCTTAATTCATCAAGTGACCGATGTCCCTCCAGTATGCGTAAACCACTGACAACCGCCTTGAGCTCCGCGTCGGTATTAAGTTTGAGATGCTCGCGCCATGCCTTCCGGACTTTCCCCATGCGACTCCGGTCGGTCTTGCCTTCAAACAGGCGCTCTACCAGCAATGTCTTGTCATTGCCCGAAATAAGTTCGGCAAGCGGATCGTCATCTTTGGCGCGATATGTCGTGAGGAAGGCGAATCTCGCCGATGGCGGCGCCGTCTTGCGAGCCTGTTGAAGACGTTCTAGCAACGAGTGACTTTGGGCTCCGATGAAATTGGGATCGATGAAGTCCTCATAGCCAAAGCGGCCACCGGTCTGGACGTGCCATTTGACCTGATGATACTCGGCTGAAACGCGTTCAGCACCGGACCCTGCAATGGGTGGATCATACTTCACCACGACATCGTCGAATGCTTTGGGGCCGTTCGCCTCGAACGTGACTTCAACGACGCAGGAATGCGGCAGCAAGAGGTTGAACGCGTTCTCCCAGAAAATGCGCGCCTGATAATTGTCGCCGTGCCATCGCGCCATTACTGCGTCAGCCATTGGCAACTCCGGTGAAGGTTATGGTGATGGTCACAAGCCTCATTACGAAAGCGGAAACTTCGGGCCAAACAGCGCACGCCACGCCTTCAGTGCTTCACCGTTGCGTCCGCGACGGGCGTGATCAATCGCGATTGTGGCCTCTCGGCTCGCGGCGGTAAGCAATTCCCGTGCGCGCTGTTTGCGGGTTTGATCCATTCCGTTGCTGATGGGAGGACCAAGCCCCGCCGGATCGGGCCACTCGTCGAAAATGCGATCGGCAAGGGTCGAGAAAAACCCTTGTATCTCGTAGTCGAAGCGGCCTTGCCAGCCGCCGTGGAGACATTGCAGCGCCATAACTTCGATCAGGAAGGAAGGCTTAACAGCCTTGTCGGAGCCGTGCTTATTGTTCCAATATTTGACCATCCTGACCAAGCCTTTCCACTCGCTCGAAAAAGCTTGGTGCGCGGCCGTGGCCTTGTCGGCGTGGATTTCCGGATTGGTCTTGATCCACTTGCCGGTGTCCACGTCTGGAATCTCGTAGTCCTTGCCGGCGGCAAATGCGGGAACCACATCGACGCTTACCACCCGGTAGTCAGTATTGTCTTCCGCGTCGATCACGACGCCGAAATCGACATTCACCGACCGGCTCTGTTTGCGTACCGCTGGTTTGCCGTATTTCTCTACCAGGGTGTCATAGAAGGCATCGATCACTACGGACGGCGCCTTCGAGCGATAATGCTTCTCGGACTCCTTTAGGACGAAGAAGATATCGATATCCTTAAGCGGCTTTGTCTTGGTGTGACGCGCGTACGACCCGGTCAGGAAGCTGCGGTCAATGGCAAATTTCGTGACAAGGTAATCCCGCACTTCGTTGTGTCGCGCGGAGGCATTTTTTTGTTCTCGGTCGTTCAGCTCAAGCCGGCTTTTGAACTTCCGGAACGCTTCGTCGAGAGTGATCATGACGCTTTCCTCCAATACGACGTGTTCGCTCCGAGTCCGGAATGTTCCACGGTTGTCCCGAGGCTTTGCCTGACCATGCCTTGCGTGGACCGCATCGTTGCGTCTGACCAGCCGGGTATATCAGGAGTTCCGGGTTTGACGTTCAGGACGAACCGGTACCTAGCCTCGCTTGGAATTAGGCCGGCCTTCCTGATCGCATATCTCAACTGCTCGGTATCGGTCCAGAATTCGCCACCGCCGCCGGACCAAGCGTAGACGACATCAATATCCCACCTGAACAGCAGCGCATCGGTTTTGGGGTTGTAGATTTCCAATTTCACGCCGGTCAGCGCCTGCGAAGTCAGCCACGTCTGCATAGCCTGCAAATTGGACCGCCAGTTGCCGACAAACGAAGACGGGTCAAGGCCACTAAGCAGGATGATGTCCTTGATGCTTTTGAGGATGTTGTCCGCCACATAGGTAACGGAATGAGTGTAAGTGTTGACGGCGACGCTGGTCATGATCCGAGGAATCCTTTGGGGTCGAGAACAAGCGCCTCCGACTTCGCCGCCGTGGCGCTCTCGTCAGCAGACAGGTGAGAATCGAGGTCTCGGGCGGTGATGCGGCTGCTGTGTTTCTTCAAGGCGGCCTTTACCCATCCGAGGTCATCCTCTGGACAGGGCAGCGACAAGCGCCAGTCGCCAATCAACGGATCGAATCCGAGTTCATCCTCATTGGCATCCGAGCCATCGATGGCATCCTCGTCATAGAGGCAATAAATCCGGGTGCGTGGTCCGTCGCAGGTCACGACGATGGGTGCGACTTTGGGACCTTGTTCGGCGATGACGCTCGCCACTATCCCGCCAACGGAGAGCAATTCGGCGCGGTTCGCGCTCGTCTTGCCGCGCGTCAGCAAGTCGACGATGGCATTCCATGTCTGCAACGCGTCGCGCTGCGGGTTACTGCGGAAAGTACGGCTGGCGACGGTGCTCACTTGTGCTTGGCTCCTTGGGTCCGGCTGGTCTTGGCAGCCCGCGCGGCGGCAAGCAGGTCCTCCATCGTGACCTGCCCGGGGTTCATCGCGGTTTGGGGGCTGCTTGCGAGAGCGTTCGCGACCATTTTGCGGATTGCGCGCCCATCAAGACCGACACATTCGGCCGCGCAGCGATCGATCTGTGTTGAGGACGCCAACTTGGCGATAGCGGGATAGGTCTTGGCGAGGCCGGTCAGGCAATCTTTCAGAATGCGCCCGCATGCCTCGCGGTCGGGAAGCGGAATCTCCATCACCAGATCGCAGCGGGACGTGAACGCGCTATCGACGGCCTGCGGGAAATTGCTCGTGGCCACGAACAGCAAGTTCGGATGCTGGTCGGCGAGAGAATCGAGTTGCACCAGCACGGCGTCGGTGGCGCGGTGGATGTCGATCGGATTGGCCTCCAGACTCATTTTTGACCTGTCGGCGGCCAGCGTTTCGACTTCGTCGAGGAGCACGATCGTCGGCCCGGCCGTAGCGGCCTCCGCGATGGTCTGCGAAAAGAGATCGGACACGGCGCGCTGCGTCTTGCCCATTGCGGAACTGGTCAGCATGTGCGGCTCGACTTCCAGCAGGCGGAACTTGCCGCCCGGAAAGGATTGTGCGGTGCGATGGGCGAGGCCGCGGGCCAGCGAGGTCTTTCCAGTACCCGGAACCCCGACCAGCAGAATGACGCCGTGCAGGGGAATGACGCTGCGATCCACTTTGCCGCGCATGGTGAAATTGAGCACAGCCTGCGACAGGAGCTGCGTCTTCAGCCTTTCGTCGAGGATGATCGAGTCCCACAGGGCACCCAGTTGCGGGTCTGGGAGGCGGCGACTGCGCTGGATGCCCTTGGGGCGATTGACATCGTCGTTATCTACGGCGGCTATATTTCTCATGATCGACTCTTCCTTGCCTTCCAGGGTATATTTCCAGCGTTACACGGGCGTACGGACCGATAAATGTAGTTGAGATTCGGTGCTTAGGAATCTTTGTATCGCTACTCCGAACAAAGATACAGGCCGGAAATTTTCTTGTCAAGTACAAGACGTACCGCTACTCTGAACAAGTGATTCACGAGGAGGCGGAGAGATGTCCACGCCGTTAGGCGACAAAATTCGAGAGCTGCGCAAGGCGAAGGGTTACACCCTCGAAAAGCTCGCCGAACTGGCGGAATCGAGCAAAAGCTACATATGGGAACTGGAAAACAAGAACCCGCCACGCCCGTCCGCCGACAAGGTGGCAAAAATCGCGGCCGCCCTAGGGGTCACCGGCGATTATTTGATGGATGAGACGGAAAGTGTGCAGGTCGAGGATGCGACCGATACCGCCTTCTTCAGGAAATACCGGAAAATGGACCCGACGACCAAGGACAAGATTCGCAAAATGGCGGACCTGATCGGCGAGGATGAATGAGTCGCCCCCTCAGCCCCGAGCGCTGGGCGTTTGACATCACCCATGTGCTTAATGCGGTTTTAGGGGCGGACCGATTTCCGATCGACATTGCGTCAGTCGCCACAGAATACACTAAGCAAAAATACCCCGACGATCCTATTGTCAGCGTGCGCGGCGACAATCTGCCGAATTTCGATGGCGCGCTGCTCCGCGCACCCGCCGGCCGCAAAGGCTGGGGGATCATCTACAACAATGCGATCACCTCAAAGGGACGCATTAATTTCACCCTCGCGCACGAGTTCGGCCATTTTCTGCTTCATCGGCAGACTTACCCTAATGGCTTTCGGTGCGGTGAGCAGGACGTGGTGAGATGGGATTCCGAATACGGCCAGATAGAGCACCAGGCCAACGTCTTTGCGGCGAATTTCTTAATGCCACTCGACGATTTTCGCCGACAGATTGCTTCCAACGCAAAGGTCGATTTCGACATGATCGGCCATTGTGTCGATCGCTATCGCGTGTCCCTGATCGCCGCCGTTCTACGCTGGCTCAGTTATACAGAGAAACGAGCCGTGCTCGTCGTTTCGCGCGATGGTTATATCCTTTGGGCGCGCTCAAGCGAACCGGCGCTGAAGAGCGGCGCATATTTCAAGACCTCCGCTGGACCAATCGAGATTCCGGCAACATCCCTCGCGGTGAAGAAAGACCTTCTTGTCGATGGGCGCGCGACTTTCGATCACGGGGAAATGGTCTGGTTCAGAGAGCCCGCGCGAGAGATGACGATTTTTGCGGAGCAATATGATTTCGCGATTTCACTGCTGCTGCTGGAGGATTCGGCTCCATTCGTAGGCTTCGAAGAGGTGGCTGAGGCTGATACCTACGATAGATTTGTACCTGAACAGCGTCGGCGGGAATGGTGAACCAGTATCTCAGCTACCGCCCCTTGTCGAAATCCCTGTCTCGCCCCCGTCGGGGAGGCTGATCCGATGATGGATCATCGCCGTCATGATCGCTGTCGGCGCGCGTTTTCGAGCGGCGCTCCGGCTCCTCCGACCGCTCGCGGGTGCGCTTGCGCCGCTGGATCGTGATCTCGGCTTCAGGCGCCGGCTCCTGAACCGCGCCTCCGGCCGCATCGCCCTCCTTCCCGCCTGATCCAGACGCCCGCTCAAATTCGGCTTTCAGGTCGATCGGCGTTTTGGCCGCCCTGTTGAACTCGTCGGCGTGCGTCAGGGTCGGCTCGGGTTCCGATTGGCGTTCGGTACGCTCCCGCTCCTCAACACGTCGCTCCTTCAGTAGAGCAATTTCCAGCGACTTCCGTTCACGCTGCTCAACCAGCTCCAGCGCGTGCAACCGCCGTTGCATGGTCAAAGTCTCCAGCGCCACCTTGCGCTCGAAGGCTGCTGTCTCGCGTTGCTGCCGCTCCGCCAATTCCTTTTTCTGCGAGAGAAAGGCTCTGTAGCGGGTTGCGTCCCGGAACTGCTGTACCTTCTGCGTTATCAATGCCACGCCGGTAATACGGCCAAGGAATTCGGCCAGCCCCTTTGGTCGGTTGGCAGCGCGGTCGGCTTTGATACGTCGGCTCTCCTGCAAAAACCGATGCCGGAATTCCGATCGATCCGTCTTCTGCCGCTCCGAATGCTGATAGCGGGCGTGGCGCTGCCGGTCAGCCAGCGCCTTCTCCTCCTGCTCGACAGCATGGCGGCGTGGCTGCTGTTTGCGCTGCAACGCGTCCCGGCGCTGCTGTTCTTTGACCTCCCGTGCGGCCCTTTCCTCGCCTTTGCTGAACAGCTCCATCGCCGCGCGATGGCCGGCGACCAGCGCCCGCGCCTCGTCCACGCTCGGTAGAGAGTCCGTCGGAAACTCCTTGCCGAGAAACTCCCGCAGGTCCTTGGTGCGGACTTTCTTGTCGTCGATCAGCTTGGGCAGGCTGTTCATGTTGCCGTAGAGATCGACAAGGACGTAATCGCGGGTGCCGGTGGCAAGGATGTAGCCCATATCCTCCAGCGACCGGACGAAGGCGCGCGGGTTGTCCCGCTTGTGCCAGGCGCCCGTCACCTTGGCCACGTGCTGTTCCTTGGTAAGCCCGCCCTTCTCCTGCTGGCTCTTTTCGTAAAGCGAAAGCTGCCGGTTCTTTTTAGGCCGATCCTGTCCCTTCTCCCGGTAATAGCCGTCGGGGAGCTTGAGACCATGGTCACGGGCAAACTCGCGGGTGACCATCATCAGCTTGTCGTGGTCGAAAGCGATCTGGCGGGCCTTGCCGCGTTCGGCGTCAATGCGCGACCAGACCACATGGCAGTGCTCTCGCGGGGTGCCGTTTTTGTCCGTCTTGATATGGAAGACGATGGCACGGGGCTGCCCGGCAAGCCCGATGCGGTTCTCAACGCGGTCGATGTAATCGAGGTATTGCTCGCGGCTGAGCCGCCCCTGCCGCTGGTCGGGATTGACGGACAGGCTGTAGAGATAATTGCTGCACCGCGTAAGACTGTGGGCCTGCGCTTCCCATTCGGCGAACGCGCCGTGCAGGTCGCGGGAGACGGCTCCCCGCACCTGCGCGACCACCATCCGCTCATTGTCCTGCGTATTAAGAAGGTGCGTGGCAAGGTCCTGCCCGAGGGCGCGCTGGCTGCCAAACGGGATCACGGCGCGCGCTCCATCATTTTCAGTAGCGCGGCGCGGATCACCGTCAGCTCGTCGCAAGCCGTCTTTAGCGCATCGGCGCCGACGGCCTCATCGCCGGCAGCACGGGCGGCAGCATCCAGTGCGTCGCGGATCGCGGCGGAGCGGGCGAGCAGTTGGGCCAGCATCTGTTTTTCGACGGGCGGACGACGTGCACGCCGGGGTGTGGCGAGGTCAAAAAGAGCCTTGGTGATGTAGGCATTGACGGGAAGACCGGACGCTTCAACGCGACGACGGAACTCGTCCCGCAGCTGTGCGGGCGGGCGGTAGGAGACAGGAGCGTCGCGTTTCTTGTCGGTCTTGTCCGTCATCTCCAAAAACTAGGCGCGCCGTTTGTCCGCCTTCCTCGCGCGGTCCTCGCGCGAAACTAGCGGGCTCCGGGGCAGCGCCAGCCCCGGTCGATGGGTTCCCCAAGGGAGAGCGAAGTCTCCCTTGCGGTCGAAGCCGGCGCCGAAACGCCGGTCGTGGTGCAGGACGCGAAAGTCCTGCCCGTGGGTCACAAGGGGCGCGGCAGCCCTTTGTTCGATGGGGATGGGGGAGAGCCGAAGTCTCCCCGATCGCGGCGTAGGCCGCGAAACGTGCAACGCCAGTCGTTGCGCTCAGCCGTCAAGGGCTCGATGCCCGGTCGGCTGAACCAACCCCTTAGCAAGCGCGTCGTGCAAGACGCGAGAGCTTAGGGGTTGCCCTGGGGGTCGATGGGGGATGGGAAATCCCCCCGCAAGGTGCGCGCGGGACGGTAGTACCGCGCACACCTTGTACCAATCACTGTCGGATCGGTGTGCCCATAATACGATTATAGCCGGGGAAGTTTAAAATTGGATGAGCACTACAGACTCTGACTCGTGATCTGTACTGCACATGACAATTCATACCGCGAGGTTCGTGCGAGGAAAAGCTGAATCCGCATTGCGCATCTTGATGATGACGCCCGACGTTGTTTGATGATGACTGTGATGTTCAATCCAATAAATGTGATGCACATCCCAGATCGAAACGGAGACGGGCGGAGCGACGCGGAGAACGCCCATGTCCGATTCCAACACTCAATCCATTAAGCCTACCCGTGAGACTTACGATCCTTTGCAGCAGGCTTACGAGAATTTGAATCGATCTCTGTTCGAGGGCGAGCTGCCCAACTGCCTTATCACGCTGCAACGAAGCAAGAAGAGCTACGGGTATTTTTGCGGTGATCGATTTGGTCGTGCTGACGGCACGCTCACCGATGAGATCGCCTTGAACCCTTCCCACTTCCGGGACCGGCCACAGGAAGAAGTGCTCGCCACCCTTGCTCATGAAATGGTCCATCTGTGGCAGCACCATTTCGGTAAGCCGGGCCGGGGCCGCTATCATAACAAGGAGTGGGCCGAGAAGATGATGTCGATCGGCCTGCAACCCACCTCTACCGGTAAAGACGATGGCGCCGAGACCGGCGATGTCATGGGCCATATCATCGTGGCGGAGGGCTCCTTTGACCGGGCTGTCAGGAAGATGCTGGCGAAAGGGTTGATCGTCTTGTGGATCGAGCAACCCGAAAAACACGCCGACCCTGTCGAGGATGACGACGGTGAAGAAAAGGCTAGCAAGAGCGGCAAGCGCGTCCGCTATATCTGCCCGCACGGCGACATGAAGGCTTGGGCAAAGCACGGAGCCAAGCTGGTCTGTGGCGAGCATATGGAGCCGATGGAAGTCAACCTCCCGACGCCGCGCGGTTTCCGCGATATAACGCCGACCGCTGAAGAAGCGGAATCTGAAGAACCGGCGTCAGAAGCATAAAGAATAAAAACGAGGCGCGGACCTTTCGGCCCGCGCCTTGTCGCGTTTGAAGGAAGCCGTGAGGCGGGGGTTATTCCCCCGCCTCTTCGTTTGCGGGTTCGCCGTCAGTGACGGGTGCGGCCTCTTCCTTGTCCTTCAGCTCGTAGAGTGTCAGGGCGCTGACCACCTGGGTGCCGGACAGCTTCAGATAGAGCGAGCCGTCCTCGTTCCGCCACGCAACCCCGATGCGCTCGTAAGTGGCTTTCTTGCCGTAGCCGTGGCGCACCTTGGCGACGTGGGTTGGCAGTTTGGGCTTGTCGTTGCCGCGGGCGTTGGTTTCGGTCGCTTGGTTCGTGTTAGTCATGGGTCTTCTCCTTTGTTGAACGGGCTGGCCTTTCCAGCCTTACCCGCCGGACAGCAGGCCGCCGGGGACGTGTCCCCAACACGGGAGGCCCGCAGGGCCGAATGGAGCGGGCAGGAGGAGGACACGCCGCAGAGCATCCCTGCCGGTCTGATAAACGGCTTCTGGGGTACAAGGCTGAAAGAGAAACAGCCCAGTTCTGAACAAAGGGAACGGAAGCCCTGACGGGCGAAACGACCGAAACCACCCGCCTGTGTCTTGCCAACGGCACCCAAACCACGACCGAAAAACGGCAACATGCGAAACGGCGCTGGCACGGCTGCCGCCGGCATCGGGATTGTTCTGACGGAATGAGTCTTTACTGCTCGCCGTGAAGCTCCGGCGCGCGAGGTTGGCGCGAGGATTGTGCGCACCTGACAGGACAATATCAGCCGCGACCTGCCGATGATGGCAGCAAACGGAGACGCGGCAATGGCCTCCTTCACTGAGGACTTCACACGCGACATACCTCGCGGACTTAGTTCGCGCTATTTGAAGCAGCAAACAGCGCCGCAGGCGCGCTGGCAAACGCCGGAGGTCATATTGGAGCGCAAGGCGCTCGAATATGACCCGCGCAATCCCGGCGGCAAGATTCTCGTGGGATCGTTCGGCCCCAAGCTCGTCGGCATCGAGGATAACCGGCATATCCTGACAGTGGCCGGGAATCGCGCGGGAAAGTCGGTCACGCTGATCAATAATCTCCTGTTCTACCGCGGCAGCGTGCTGGCGACGGACCCGAAGGGCGAACTCGCCAATATCACAGCGGCCCGCCGCGCCGCGCTCGGGCAGAAGGTCCATGTCCTCGATCCTTTCGGAAGCACGGCGCCCCGGATCGCGCATTTGCGCAAGTCCTATAACCCGCTTGCCGTGCTGAAATCCGACAGCCCGACGATCATTGAAGATGCCGGGCTGATCGCGGACGCGCTTGTGGTGCGCAGCGGACAGGAAAAAGACCCGCATTGGGATGAAAGCGCCAAGAACTTCATCGAAGGCGTGATCCTGCATGTGGCGACGGAACCGCGCTACGCGGGGCGTCGCAATCTTCTCACCGTCCGCGACCTGATCCGCACGGCCCTCACCCAAGAACCCGCCGCGCTCGTCGGCGAAGACGAGGAACCGCTGCATCTGCTGGAGAAGGAGATGCTGCAAAGCGCGGCGCGGTTTGCAAAGAGTCCCGCGACCGAAGACCTTGGCGGCGCGCTCGAAGGCGCGGCGCGCGATTTCTATGAAAAGGGAGCGAACGAGCGCGCGGGCGTGCTTTCTACCGTTCGCCGTCATACCAAGTTCCTCGACTATACGGCGATGCGCCGCGTGCTGGCCGGGCATGATTTCGAACTCGCGGATTTAAAACGGGATCGCAATGGTGTGAGCGTCTATCTGTGCCTTCCGGCAAGCCGGATGGGACTATGCAACAGGTGGCTGCGCATCTTCATCAATCAGCTTCTCGACGCGATGGAACGCGAGAAGACAGCGCCGGCTGCGCCGGTGCTGGTCTGCCTCGATGAATTCCCGGTCCTCGGTCATATGCGCCAGCTTGAGGACGCGGCGGGGCAAATCGCGTCCTTTGGCGTCAAGCTGTGGACCGTCCTGCAGGACTGGAACCAAGGCAAGGCGCTCTACAAGGAGCGCTGGGAGACATTCGCCGCCAACTCCGGCATCCTACAGTTCTTCGGCAACAACGATCTGACGACGCTCGAATATGTCTCGCGGCGTCTTGGCAAGACGCGGATCGAAGTCGCCCGGCAGGGCGAGGTCGGGCCTGACCAGGCGCAAGCGGGACTGTCTGGGCGCAACTCCAGCATGGAGTTGCACGACCTGCTGACGCCCGACGAAGTGAGCCGTCAATTCTCGCGCAGTGACCGGCTTAAACGCCAGCTCGTCATCTGGGCAGGGTTCGATCCGATGATCCTGCAACGGGTCGAGTATTTCGACGCTGGCGGGCCGCATCAGGGTGTGTTCAAGGGCACCTTTTTAGAAAACAAATAGGTGGGACATGAGAAGAGAACCGCTTGATCCGGAACTGTCTGCCAAGGTTATGCGCAAGGCCCGGCAGCTTTCGGTTGGTCATTCCCGTGCGTTCAATCGCGCTGCGGATGCGTTGCAGAAAGCGGTCGACGAGAAGGATTCCGCTCTACAAGAATTCTGGAGACGGGTTTTTGATCGGTATGTCCGACTATTGGCAGGGCGGGGACTAACCATGCACGAATGGCACCGTATCCATACAGCGTGGATGTATGCCCAAGGTGAAAACCCCCGTCATGATCCAAACCCGGAATGTGAGAAAGATATGGCTGACCATTACGACGATACAATGCGAAGACTTACAGCGCCGTTCCCGAAATCTGACCCGTTGATAAAGGCCGATGATATCCCGTTCTAGTGTCCGGTAATTTTACGGGTGTGGCTCAAAGTCCTCTATAATTGCGCCGTCTTACGTCGCGCCCCGTGGCGATGGCGTTCTTGCGCTCCCTGATGCCGAGGAGGTGCGCCATCGCCGGGTCTTCGCCATAGAGATAGGCAAGCTCGGACGCGAGCCTTCCCTGCCGGTCGCGTACAAGAAAATCAGGCCAGTGCTGCACGAGCACGCGGATCGCGGGACGCGCGCGTGATCCGGCAGCGGCGTGCAATGCCGTCTCGCCGGTGCGCCATTCGGACCATGCGACCGGGAATCCCTCTTCCATGAAGGCGCGTAAGAGGTCTCCGTCACCATCGCGCGCAGCCTCGATGTATTCCCGGCCAAGGCGTATCAGCGCGCGCTGATATGCGCGCGCGAGAACGTCTTGGGCTGAGTTGAGTTGGTGAATTGGCGCTCTATAGCGACCTGCGTCATCGCTTATGTAGTTCTGGACGACAGACGCCAAGCCGACCATTGCGTTTACGAATTCTTTGCTCTCCGGTGGCGGCTCTGTCAGCGCGAAGCGCTTTTCGCGGGGACGCGATTCAATCAAAACGCGCCGTTGCTCGACGCGCGCACGGTAGGCCACGGCGTGATCGGCTAGGTTATCTACGGTGAATTCCGGCGCGGCCATCAGGCGACTCTTCTGAATACGACGATATTCGTCTGTGTCTCTTGCAGGATCGCATGGAGAATTTGCTCCTCGTCGCGGTTCGTGTTCTCCAATTGGACGGGATAATTGTGTTTCAGGAGGAACAGCCTTTCCGCAACCGTCAGCGGCGCATACCAGTCAGCCGCGAGCGTGAACTGATACAGGTTCTTGCGGTTATCGGCCTCCTTCAGAAACACCATCATGGTGTCCTCGGGCGTGAATATCGCCCAGCCCGCATAGACCGTGCGCTTGCGGCAGTTGGCGCGGCGCTCCTTCGGGTCCCATTTGTCGATTTTATCCAGCAGGTTTTTATCGAACACCTCCTCGGTCTTCGTCACTTCCATCATGCCCGGCTCGGAGGAACGATGGAGTGTCAGATCGAATTCACGAAACGCGCGTTGCTCTATAACGCGCGCCTTGTACCTGCCGTCGAATATGACCGGCGTCACGACGCGCATCCGTTTGGCCGTGGTGTCCAGATATTCGAGCAGCCGCTGGGGTGCATGGATTGAGGGCGCGGGCTCCTCAAGCTCCTCCGGCAAGAGTAGGCGCAGTTTCATCGCAAATTTGACGACCAATTCCAGCGACTCGGGTTTCAGCGTCCCGAATTTCCGCATGGAGCTATCTTTGCTGCGGTTGCCTTCCACGAACTGCCGCAGCCGTTCGGCGCCAACCGGAAGATCGTCCCTCTCAAGTTCTACGGCGATCCCCTCGGCCACGGAATTCCAGTTGAAATCCTCCTTCAGGGATCGGCCGCCATAGTCGTGATAGGCGCGCAGCGCATCCCGCAAGCGGTTCAGTTGCCAGTCTGAATAGGCCATTCCGCGTCCTAGAAATCCGTGCCGATAGCCCGTCACCCGCGACATGGGCAGGGGTTTGGACCCCTCCAAACCTACACAACCCTCACCAGAAGCGACAGAGCGACGGCATCCCCCCGGGCCGCCTGCGCTGCCGGAGGTTAGCGGCGCGAGGTTTCCGCGAGGAAAGCGCGGGGCCGGGAATCCTACCTTTGGAATGTTCGCAGGGACTTTCAGGCGGACGGCCCAAGGAGAACACCATGCCCGCGTATGTGCTGATCCGGGAAACAAAGAAAGAGCGACGGGCGCCGCTTCGGGCGTGCATCGCGGCTGTGGCCGGTCTGGGCCTCGGCGCGGCAACGCTCGGCGGGGCAGCCTATGGACCGGCGCTGGCCGGTGGACTGCTCGGCTTCGTTCCCTTCCTTGCCCCGATTTTGGAGCCCGGTCACGAACCGCGTCCGAGCGAAAGTTCGGACCACGTCATTCGGATCAAAGCGGATGCAAGCGGCCACTACTACGTCAAGGGCAGCGCTGACGGTGTCCCGCTCGATTTCATGATCGACACAGGGTCGACTCACGTCGTCGTCTCGAAAGAAACCGCCGAACGGCTGCCTGTCGGCCCGCTGAACTTCAACCTTCCGACGTACACGGCAAACGGCCGGATACAAAACGCGCAGATCACGATTCACAAACTCATCATCGGACCATACGCGGTGACAGACATTCCCGCTGTGGTGAACGGCGGAGAGATCGATGTGCCCTTGCTGGGCATGAACTGGCTCAGGCGCTTCCGATCAATCGAAATTCAAAACGGCGTTATGACGCTCCACTACTGAGGAACGAGTCATGGTCAATGTGAGTGCAACTGGTTGGACGCCGCAAGACGCGGGAAGAAGTCTGCGCTTTGGGCGCACACGCCCCCGACTGCTTCTATGCGCGTTCGCCGAACAGCCCGTGGTCGGCGTGTTGAACACGCTTCAAGTGAAGACCCGCCATGCGGAAGGCGCTTCCCTGCGCATCCGGCAGGATGGCGAGGAGTTATTCGACGGCGACATTCCCCCGCATGCGGAGATCGGCATCGTGCCGTTGACCCCGGCAGAGCTTGTCGTGTCGCTGACACTTGAGCCGGGCCGGGTCGTTCATAACTTCCGCATCAGGCCGCAGATCGTCGCGCCGGAATTCTCGAAGATCGATGTTGCCCGACAAGCTTTCGTCGGGGACAGCCTTCCGGTTGTCTGGGACGCGCCGTCCGCAACCTCTGTCACGTTGCAAATCGAGGATGGCGACGAGCGCTCGGAGCATGCGGGGACATCCGCCGGCGTGTTCATGCTGCGTCCCACGCGAACGGGTCCAATCCTCCTGGGCCTTGTCGCGCAAGGTCCGTTCGCCACGACGGTACAGACGCGCACTGTTCAAGTGGTCGCTCCGGTGCCGCGCATCGAGATCGAACGCCTGGTTCAATGGGGCAACCCGGGAACCGCCGTCACTTTCCACTGGCGCATCACTGGTGCGCGCGAGGCATTCATCGAGGCGCCGCTGCGCGACGAGATTTACGGCGTCGCGCTCGATGGCGGGATGGTCGTCGATATCGAGTCGAACGAAGAGGAATTTCATCTGATCGCGATCGGCGTGGATGGCCGCCGGTACACAGAACGCTTCTCCACCATCCCCCGCGTGATCGGCAGCCTCGACGAACCCTGAATTTTTGAACTCTAACTTAAGGAGACATCCCATGAACAACTCCCCCGAAAACCTTTCCCCGATCATGCGCCTAGCGTGTGTGTTAGTACGCTGCAATCCCGATCTGCTTGCCCTTTCGCCTCGGCAGGATCGCTACGCGGTCGTCTCCGAGGC
>JBAQHC010000700.1:0-2373 GCA_049288095.1 Alphaproteobacteria bacterium
CCTCTTGGTACTGCTCGTTGAAAATATTGTCGCCGCGTAGGAAAGCCTCGACTTCGGAGGAGAGCCTCCATCGTGCCGAGATATCGACGACGCCATACGCGTCGAGCGGCACGCGAAACGAGCTGAAGCCGTCTTCGGTTTTTGCTGCGGAGCGCAAAGTCGCCGCGAGGCTTGCACGATCTTCACCAAAGCCGAGCGTGAGTGTCGTGGCCGTCATGTAACGCGGGCGCCGAATACGCGGCAGGCCGTTTTCGGCATCGGGCGAATGTACTTTGCTATCGGTGTAGGTGAGCGCGTCTTGGAGATCGAAAGATGTGAGTGCGCCAAAATGGAGTGGCTTGCGCCAGTTGCCGGTGATTTCGACGCCGCGGGCAAAGGACTCTCCCGGCTCCTGGAAGTATCCGGTGAAGCCCACATTGTCGAAGCGGATCTCGTTCTCGATCCATTGCTCGAAGAGCGTGACATCAAGTGTTGCAGCGCGCGCCGCAAAGCTTTGTTCAATGCCAAAATCGACACCGCGGCTGTCTTCCTCTTTGAGCGTAGGAAGTCCGGCTGCGCTGTTGGTTGCGCGCTCGAACGGGCTCGGTGCACGAAATCCAGTGCCGTAGCTCGAATGAACTTTGGTGATCTCGCCCGAAAAGAAGTCAGGCAACCAAGCCGCGGTGGCGCGACCGCTGACATGCGAGCCGAAATCATCGTCATCGTCATAGCGCACGCCGCCAGTAAGATAGATCGAGTGTGCGAGTTGGCTTTGCCACTCGCCAAAAACGCCGGTGTCGTTGCTGTGCTCTTCGATCGAGTCGGTCTTTGCCGTCACATGCGTGTGGTCGGGACCCATGACGAGTGTTTGTCCTTGCGCGACATCGATAGTCGAAACGAAGCTCGCTTGCTGCCGATTGCCGTCGAAGCGCGAGCCGAAGGCGAAGGGCAGGCCGTTATCAAGATCCTCACGACGCGACGACGCGATGGAGTAGGCAATCTCCGTGTTCACGCCCTGCCAACCGTGATGATCGATTGCAAACCGACCGTCGATCTCCTCACTATTGAGCACGCGGTTCGGGTCGGCCGGCGAGAAGGGCGGGAATGCGCTTGCACCATCGAATTTGTTGCTGGATTTCGTGTAGTGCAGCACCGCCTCAAGGCCCACATCGTCATTCGGCTCGCCGCGCATAACGCCGTGAAGGGCGAGCAGCCGCTGGCCGTCATCGTCGGCGAGCGCAGGGTGGCCGACTTTCTCGGTGAATCCGATATCTTGCTGATGTGCAGCGCTAACAGCGACGCCGAACTCGTCGGCGCCGTACGCAACCGATCCAGACTCGCCGAATGTGCGGTAAGAGCCGCCGGAAGCTTCGGCAGTGTAATGCAATCCATCGCGCGGGCGATCGGTCAAAATCTGGACCACGCCGCCCACTGCGTCGGGGCCGTAGAGCAGACTCTGCGGGCCGCGCACGACTTCGATCTGCGCGATATCGGCGACGAGAAGATTGGCGAAGTTCGTTGCGATCTGCGTGCCCGCGGGATCATCGATCCGGATTCCGTCGAGCAAGACCACGGTGCGATAGCCTTCTTCGCCCCTGATGCGAACGGCCGACTGCCCGCCAGGCCCGCCTGTTTGCGAAACGCCGACGCCGGGCAATGTGCGCAAAGCGTCATCAACGTAAGTGACACCCAAATGCTGCAGATCGGCGGCCGTCAGCACACTGATCGAAGAGCCAATTGTCGAGATCGGTGTTGGAGTGCGCGTAGCAGTAACGACAATTGTGCCTTGACTGGTCTCAGCGAGGCTCGGTGTTGTAGTCCGTACAAGTCCGCAGAAGACGAGCGCCCAAATTCCTTTCCGCATTGCGGATCCCCTTCGTGTCGACACGTGAGGGAATTTGACAAGAGGGCCAGAGCCTCAAGACGAATGCGAAAGAGGAGGCAGGCATTGCCCACGGCGCTTCTCCCTCGAGCCAAGTCACCTCACACCGGTGTCGCCACGACGGAAAGTCCGCGCCTCCGATTGATCCCGATCGGCGGACGGGCGACTTGGGCGGCAGGTCTTCTGGCTAGAGGGCTCGAACGCCCACCGCGCGCCTTCCCAAAGCACGAGGCTTCAGTGGCTCTTTGCGCGGCGGCTTGCCCTTTACAGTTGCGGGTACAGCCCGAGATGAAAGCGCTGCCTCACGCCTTGCTCGGTTCCCTATTCTCTCCTCATCGGAGCACCGCCCGGCACGATGCTAGATGCAGCGTAAGCAACAGGCAACCACAATCAGTCCAGCCAACGGCGATGGAGCCACAGCCACTCTTGTGGTTTTGCGCGAATGATCTTTTCGAGCACTTCGTTGACGCGTGTCATCGTTTCCTTGATATCGCGCTCGCGGTCACCTGTGT
>JBAQHC010000701.1:0-2002 GCA_049288095.1 Alphaproteobacteria bacterium
GGTGTAGGCACCTACTTCATCTTGCCGCTAGCGCTGGTGTACCTGATTACTGGGCGCCTCTATTCGGATATGACAGGCAGTGAATGGTCGCGCGTCTACGCGAATCCGACATTCGTCACAAACTTCTTGCTAGTGTGCGCTAGCTTTGCACCGATGCTAGTTATCTCGATCGATTACGGACGACAAATCGTCGGGATATTCGTCGTGTCATCGACGATGGTGCTTTCAGGACTTCTGACGCCGTCGACGTTCGCCGTTGACCGAATCCGAGCATTAAATGGCAATGCCGTGAGGGCTGGTCTTGTTGGATTACTTCTACTGATATCCCTGTTTACAAAGACCCCTGAATGCTGCCTATCGGACGGCGGGGGGGTGCCCTACATGAATGTTGTCAGCGGCGTTGTTGAGCTTGTCACGTCCACTTTTGAGCGACCGCGCGAGTGAGACGGCAGGGCAGGGACAATCCCGGCTCTGAGCGGCGCGGCTTGTAGCGCGCCCGGATGGATCAGACGATTGCTCCGAGCCTATCCGGGATTTTGTGTGCGAGGCATAACATGAGGGAAAATCATGGATATGCCAACTAAGAAGCGAACCGTAGCCGCGCAGGCGGCCCAGAAGGGGCCACTGCGGGAGATGCCGGCTGAGCTGATCGAGCAGCTGGTGCAGGGGCCGATGAGCCCGAGCGAGGTTCAGGACCTGTTCCTGTCGTTCCAGAAGGCCGTCATCGAACGGGCGATGAGCGCGGAGATGAGCCATCACCTGGGCTACAAGCCCGGCGAGGACAAGCCCGAAGGTCAGGCCAACGAGCGCAATGGCGCCAGCGGCAAGACCGTGCTGACCGACAAGGGCGCTGTTCGGATCGAGGTGCCGCGCGACCGCGCCGGCAGCTTCGAGCCGATCCTGATTCCCAAGCACGAGCGGCGCTTCACCGGCTTCGACGACAAGATCATTGCCATGTATGCCCGCGGCATGAGCGTGCGGGAGATCCAGGGCTTTATCGCCGAGAGCTACGGCACGCAGGTGTCGCCGGACTTCATCAGCTCGGTGACCGACGAGGTCATGGCCGAGACGCTTGCCTGGCAGAGCCGCCCGCTCGAGCAGATGTACCCAGTGGTGTTCTTCGACGCCCTGCGCGTCAAGATCCGCTCCGATGGCGGCGTGACCAACAAGGCCGTGTACCTGGCGCTGGGCATCCAGGCCGACGGCCAGCGCGATGTGCTGGGCCTGTGGATCGAGCAGACCGAGGGGGCCAAGTTCTGGCTCAAGGTGTTCAACGACCTCAAGACCCGCGGCTGCCACGACATCCTGATCGCCGTGGTCGACGGCTTGAAGGGCCTGGCCGAGGCGATCAACACGGTGTACCCGAAGACCACGGTCCAGACCTGCATCGTGCACCTGATCCGCAACAGCCTGGACTACGCGGGCTGGAAGGATCGCAAGCTCGTGGCCCAGGCGCTGCGACCGATCTACACGGCGGTCAGCGAAGAAGCGGCCAAGGACGAGCTGCACACCTTTGCCACAGGCTCATGGGGCCTCAAGTACCCCTCGATCGTGCAGTCCTGGACGCGGGCATGGGAACACGTGGTCCCGTTCTTTGTGTTCCCGCCGGACATCCGACGCGTGATCTACACGACCAATGCGATTGAGAGCCTGAACATGCAGCTGCGCAAGATCATCAAGACGCGCGGCCACTTCCCGAACGATGAGTCAGCGATCAAGCTGCTGTGGCTGGCGCTGCGCAACGTGTTGAATAAATCCGTGCGCAGGGCGTTCGACTGGAAGGTCGCCATGAACCAGTTTGCCATCCTGTATGGCGATCGGTTTACACTGGCAAAGAGCTGACGAGACCGATTGAATGCTAAATCCGCCTCGCCCACAGAATTGCGGATACGCCCATTGCTCCGGCCATATTTTTGATTTCTCGCAATGAATTTCGGTCAATTTCGCACGTGTTATTTCTCTGATCATGCACGCTCTCCACTCGTGTGGCAGACATCGAGAT
>JBAQHC010000702.1:0-2464 GCA_049288095.1 Alphaproteobacteria bacterium
TCTCAATCGCTCCAGCAACAACGAGGTCGCGATACCAATCATAAGGAGCAAGATTCGGATCAATGGCGCTGGAATCGGCGATGTAAGTTACAGCCTCAACCACCGCGCCATCTGCATCGATCACCGAATACTTGTCACAGCGGTTGTATCCATTGCCCGCCCCCTCAGCCGTATCAAGCGAACCAAGTTCATCTATGCCAATGCGAAACAACACGCCGTGAACAGTTGAATTAGGATCAGTAGCTATTTCAATCGTTGCTTTGCCGGAGCCATCGATGCTCCGTTTGGCGAACGATACTTTGTGCCCCTTCACGTAAGCACGACCCAGTAGCTCGGCACTCGGGCAGCGAGCCTGAAGTCGCTCAGGCAGCATGTTCGATCCGTAAGCGAAATAGTCGAACGTTTCCGGCATGCCGCCATTCAACGAAAGTCGCCTTAATGTTGAATGAATCCGAGCCCGCTGGCGGGCTAGATTGCTTCGGCCTTTGGCCTCGCCATGACAATATTGGTTACGGCCATGTCCTCACCCAGGCCACACGCGCTTCGCGCCAAGGGATCCGACCTCCCCTTGGGATGCATCAAAGCTCAATCTTTTTTCGGCGGTTCGGCGAGACGGATGTGCAGCTCGCGCAACTGCCGGGCCGTGACCTCGGACGGCGCGTTCATCATGAGATCCATCGCCTGCTGGTTGAGCGGAAAGGCGATAACCTCGCGAATATTGCTCTGGTCGGCGAGCAGCATAACGATGCGGTCGATACCGGGCGCGAAGCCACCGTGCGGCGGGGCGCCGTAGCGGAACGCGTTCAGCATGCCACCAAATTTCTCTTCGACAGCATCGCGCGGATAGCCCGCGATCTCGAACGCCTTGATCATAATATCGGGGCGGTGATTACGGATAGCGCCAGAGCAAAGCTCAATGCCGTTGCAAACGATATCGTATTGATAGGCGAGAATGTCGAGCGGATGCTTGGTGTTAAGCGCTTCAAGCTCGCCCTGCGGCATCGAGAACGGATTGTGCGAGAACTCGAACTGCCCCTGCCGATCCTCGCTTGCCTCGTACATCGGAAAATCGACGATCCAGCAGAACGCGAACCGATGCTCGTCAACGAGCTTCAGGTCAGTACCAACCTTAGTGCGCGCCGTGCCCGCGAATTTGTAAAAGGTCTTTGAATCGCCGCCGACAAAAAACGCGGCATCGCCGACCTTCAGCTTCAGCTGATCTCTGATGGCATTGGTGCGCTCCGGGCCTAGGTTCTTCGCAATCGGCCCGGCGCCGCCCTCCTCGCCCTCGCGCCAGAAGATGTAGCCGAGGCCGGGCTGGCCCTCACTCTGCGCCCACGAGTTCATGCGATCGCAGAACGCGCGGTTGCCGCCACCCAGCGCCGGGATCGCCCACACCGCATTCTTCGCGTCATTCAGCATCTTGGCGAACAGGCCAAAGCCACCACCGCGGAAGTGCTCGCTGACATCCTGCATGACGATGGGATTGCGCAGATCCGGCTTGTCCGTGCCGTATTTCTGAATCGCCTCGCGGTAGGCAATGCGCGGGAACGGGGCGGGCGTCACAGGCTTGCCTTCGGCGAACTCGACGAACAATCCGTGAAGCACCGGCTCAAGCGTTGCGAACACATCCTCTTGCGTGACGAAGCTCATCTCGACATCGAGCTGGTAGAACTCGCCGGGTGATCTGTCCGCACGTGGATCCTCATCGCGGAAGCACGGCGCAATCTGGAAATAGCGGTCGAAGCCCGCCACCATCAAGAGCTGCTTGAACTGCTGCGGCGCTTGCGGCAGCGCATAGAATTTGCCGGGATGCAGGCGCGAGGGCACGAGAAAATCGCGCGCGCCCTCTGGCGACGACGCGGTCAAGATCGGCGTCGTGAATTCGGTAAAGCCCGCCTCGATCATCCGCCTGCGGATCGACGCAACGACATTGGAGCGAAGCACGATGGTTTTGTGCAACCGCTCGCGCCGCAAATCCAGATAGCGGTATGTGAGGCGCGTCTCTTCGGGGTATTCCAGCTCGCCGAACACCGGGAGCGGCAACTCCTCGGCCTCGGACTGAACCCTGGCTTCTTCCACGCGAAGCTCTATCTCTCCAGTCGGGAGATCCTTGTTGATCGTCTCGGCCGTGCGCGAAACGACGCGGCCGGTGATGGTGACAACACTTTCGGCCCGGAGGCGATTGAGCGTTTCAAAGCCCGGCTGACCCGGCTCAATGACGCACTGGGTGATGCCGTAATGGTCCCTGAGGTCGACGAACAAGAGCCCGCCATGGTCGCGCTTGCGGTGGACCCAGCCCGAAAGGCGGGCGGTTTCACCCACTTGGGCGGCCCGCAATTGGCCGCAGGTATGGGTACGGTAGGCGTGCATCTTGTCGCGCGTCCGGGCTGAAAATCCTGGCCCTATCCTTCAAGAAAGGGCTTAAGAAAAGGCAGCGGTCTTGAGACACCCTGGCTCAAGG
>JBAQHC010000703.1:0-3271 GCA_049288095.1 Alphaproteobacteria bacterium
CGTGTAGCTCGAATTATAGGGCGACATCATAAGGTCGAGAGCCTGGCTGACCGTTGTCTGATCCGTGGCGGACACCGTCTTAAGCCGCGCCACATAGTCAACCATTGTCTCATTAGCGAGCGCGACCGTGCGGTCTTGCGCGAGCATATTCGTCGCCTCGACAACGCCGAGAATCAAAATGAGGAGAAAGGGCGCGACAAATGCAAACTCTATCGCTACCGAGCCATCCTCGTTTGCAGGAAGCTCACGGACTCGCAAAACCTTGGAACGCGCTTGGCTCATGATGGCCTTTATCACTGATAGGGTTCGTTCTTGACGACGACGAACGCCACAATCGTGCGCAAGTGGGGATCAGAGAGGCCGCTGTCGCCGAAAAGCAGACCGATATAGGGAACAATGAAGGTGTGCACATAGGCGATGGTTACGACGACAATGTCATCGGCATTGCCTGGGCTATAAGTTTGATCGACAAGATGCCCCGATGTATCGAATCCGGGCGTGCGGAGCCCTGGGGCGGCGAGATTGGCGGTCGGCTTCACCGAGAATGTGAAGTTGCCGCAGGAGACGAAGAACAGGCGCTGGCACAGCACGGTACGGAAATCATTTGCGGTGCTACCGCTTTGCAGACGCCCGACCCGCACGGCGCGCGCTGCGGTCTCCATCGCATCATGGACGATGGAGTTCGTCGCGAAATAGATCGAAAGATCAATGAGCGCGAGCAGCATCAAGAAGAAGATCGGCGCCAGGATGCCGAACTCGATCGCCGCAACGCCTCTCTGATCGCGAAGCAATCTCTCGCGCAAGACGCCCAATCTCCCAAGGCCCAAACCCCGGCGAGCACACTAAAGACAAGGCGTTAACCAACCCCTTTCGGTGGGACGCACCCACCTCGCCAATGAAAAAGCGGGAGGGCAAAGCCGCTCCCGCTTCTCAGAACTCAAGCTGCGCCAGCCTTCAGCCCGAAATCATCGGGACAATGACCGCCGCGAGCATGATTGCGCCGATGACGACGGCGGCAAACGCGGCTGCACCACCATTGCCATGGCGGTCCGTGTTTCCGGGTCGGGCCATGGCCTCACGAAACAAAGTGAAGTGCGGATTCATCTTGTTGATCTCCTAGTCTTGCGAGGAGCTACCGACAAACCGGCGTTGTTCTCGAACTGTCATCCAATATAAGCGCACCCGGTGCGCACACAAGACCCGTCAAGGCCTCCATGAAAATATTTTTGCATCAAGGACTTACCGCCACATCGACGCACACTGTGCGCCTAAGTGATTGAAAAATCTTATCAATTGGGCGCCACGCGGCCCCCAAAGTAATGCCCAAGTATTAACCTTTGGTGTATCGAGGCGCACATAGAGCGCCTGGGCAGGCCTCGGGAGAGGCAAGTTGGTGACCCTCGACGGCCTTGGAAAGCCGAATCGGCCCGGCGAAGCGATCATCCGTTTACGAATTGAGCGCACGGGGTGCGGCAGTGCACCTTGTGCGTGACGCACCACGTGCGGCATGCACACCGTGCGCCACGCACCGGGTGCGCTTGCGTACACGCGAGTCGCCACCAAATCTGGAAAGAGAAGCCCTGGCTAAAGCCCAGCGCTCAGCGCTTCGTTCGCAGCGCCTGTGCCTTTGCCCGCGATAGCGCGGCCCTTGACCGGTACGAGCGCGGCCTCGATGCCCGAGAGCAAGGTGATCACGTTACGCCGCGAGGCGCTTTGGCCCATGAGGCCGATGCGCCAGAGCTTGCCGGCAAATTGGCCAAGCCCGCCGCCGACCTCGATGCCGAACTCATCGAGCAGGAAACGCCGTGTTTTCGCGTCCTCAAGGCCTTCGGGCAGGTAGACCGTGCTGAGCTGCGGTAAGCGGTATTGCTCATCGACAAGGAAGCGGAAGCCAAGGGCTTCAAGCCCGGCACGCAAGCCTTGGTAGTAACGCGCGTGACGCTTGAACGACTGCTCAAGCCCTTCTTCCCGCAGCATTTGCAATGCTTCGTTGAAGCCGTAAATCGCATTGACCGGCGCAGTGTGGTGATAGCTCCGGGCGTCCTTGCCGCCCCAATAGGAAAGGACGAGCGTCAAATCGAGGAACCAGCTTTGCACCTTCTTCTTGCGCGCCTTCACGGCCTCGACCGCACGGGCCGAGAAGGTGACGGGTGAAAGCCCGGGCGGCGCCGAGATGCACTTTTGCGTGCCGGAATAAACTGCATCTGCGCCCCACGCATCGACCTCGACAGGAATGCCGCCAAGCGAAGTGACGGTATCGACGATGGTGAGCGCGCCATGCTCGCGGGCGAGGGCGCACAGCGCCGCCGCATCCGAGCGCACGCCCGTCGATGTCTCGGCATGAACGAAAGCGAGCACTTTGACTTTGCTGTGGGCGCGGAAAGCCGCCGCAACCCGCTCGACATCAACCGGCTTGCCCCATTCGTGATCGACGACGATTGCTTCGGCGCCGCAGCGCTCGACATTTTCCTTCATGCGTCCGCCGAACACACCGTTGATGGCGACGATAACTTTGTCGCCCGGCTCAAGGAGATTGACGAAGCACATCTCCATGCCGGCAGAACCCGGCGCCGACGCCGGCAGCACCACGTCATTCTTGGTGCGAAAGGCATAGCGCATCAGCTCTTTGGTCTCGTCCATGAGGAGGCTGAAATAGGGGTCGAGATGGCCGACGGTAGGGCGCGCCATTGCGGCAAGCACACGCGGGTGAACATCGGAAGGGCCGGGGCCCATCAAAATTCGGACGGGCGAAGTCGGAGCGTTTTGCATCTTTTCTCGGTTTACGAAGACTGGTGCCGCCGAAGGGACTCGAACCCCCGACCCCCGCATTACGAATGCGGTGCTCTACCGGCTGAGCTACAGCGGCCCAAAAATTTTGCCCCAAACGGCCATTTCCGCGAGGGCGAGGGACCATAAGGCGAGACGCAGGCTCGGGGCAACCCTGCCGCATCCTTCGACAAGCTCAGGATGAGGGCCAAGATTTGAACCTCATGGTGAGACTGTCGAACCATCACGCGCCCCAATAGCTGCGTGACGAAGGCGCGGGCTCTTCGGTGCCGGGATCATCCGGCTGACGCGGCGGCTCATAGCTCTCGCGGCCCTCATCCGGCAGGCCGGACTGAGTGAAAGGCTCGAGCGGCGGTGGGATATCGATAACCGAGCTGAACGCTTCCTCAGGCAGAGACACCTCGCTGACGGCGGGTTGCGCGGGGACAACGTCCAAATCCTCTTTCCAGTCGATGGCTGGCAGGCTGCTCGCAACGGTTAGGCC
>JBAQHC010000704.1:0-6185 GCA_049288095.1 Alphaproteobacteria bacterium
CGGAATGATCAGTGCGAAGTGGCCGACCTCCGCGATCATCGGGTTCTGCTTGTCGCTCTGGCTTTGCGCATAGTGGCCGGGGTGCACGTGAACATCGGCGATCACGCTCAGACCCAAGTCCGCACAGATGCGCCAGACCTCGCCAAAACGCCGCCCATCGAATTCTACAATGCCGTTGGCAAAGCAGTCCGGATCGACATCATCGTAATAGAGAAACTGCCTGATCCGCCGATAGCCGCTCACAGTATCGCCAAGCAGAAAAGCGCCGGCCTCCTGTCGCTCACCGGTCCGGCGGTGCAGCTCATCGACACCCTCATTCCATGTGCGGGCATCGCAGACAAGCCTAGGCGCCCGCCTTGTTAGGCCGCGCCAAAGCGTTTGAAGTGAGAAGGCCATGCAAATCCTCTAATGCAAATGTCAGATCGCGGCCTACGTGCCACGCGAGATCTGGAAATCTTCGCGCCCAGTCACTGTGAGCACCGGACAGGCGTTCCCAAGGCCGGTAAACAGTCTTCTTTCCCCAGTCTTTGAAAGCCTCCATAACGCGCTGAGAGCCCTTGGGCCGCTGCGCCGCCGGCAGAAGTTGATTGTTTTCGAGGTCCCAAATTCGGGCCTCCGGCGCAGTGCTCGGGAATCCGGTCAATTCAAACTTGAAGACGTATTCGCCCTGCGTTCCGTCCGGCTCAACCGCAGCGACGGCAACGATCAATATCGGAAAATCAAATGAGATAATCCGCCAATACTTGCGCGCGACGCCCGTGCGAAAGCGTGGCGACTGCAAGTCAGCGTCAATGGCATCCCTTGCGGCATCCGTAGGGTTCAGCGCACACCTCCATTCGGCACAACGCCGCGAATAAGGTCGAGATCGAGCTTGTGTTCATGTCCATGAGCATAGCGGCCAATGTGCGCTGACTTCGGCAAAGCAGTCTGCGTGCCATGCAGCGCGAGCTCCATTTCCGGCGCGAGGGCGGGATCAATCTTGAAGCCATGCGGCCCAGTCGCCCAATCGAGAACCCGCTGCATGCGAGCCGACGGCGGAAATTCCTTGTGCTTGGGCGGATTCTGATAGTTGACGGTAACTTTGATTTCGCGGGCGCGATGCACGTGATGCACACGTCCCGCCATTTCTTCGCCAATCACGATGGCCGCGATATCGAGCGGCTCATCTTCGTCTTCGATGAAAAGCAGCGCTTCTGCTGCGGGATAGCCCGCTCTCTTCGCGATGACCTCGATCAGTTCGATGCCCGGCCTGCCGGCCGGAAGCGGAACAACTTCGACGTCGGCCAGCCCTTCACCATCAACAAGAATCTCGATGTCCATGACACCCTCCTGTTCGTTGAGTGATTGCGGTATCCCCGCCCTCCTAATGTCGGCGAATTCCAGAATGTTGTCAATGCACACATCTCACATGTGTTCTATACACACGTTATGTGTGTGCTCTTGACGTCTTTTGTGTGTGCAACTAGAATCACTTCGATGGAGCCTGAACCGATCTATAGGGAAATTGGGGGAATCATCCGGGCGCAGCGGCGTCTGCGCGACAAAGCGCAGAGCGCGCTGGCAGGGCAGCTCGGCATCTCCCGCGCGACGCTGGCCAACATAGAAACGGGCCGTCAGCGCATACTCGTGCACCAGCTCTACGCAATCGCGAAAGCTCTGAATGTGAAACTTAGCGATCTTCTGCCGCTGCCGCGCGATGAGGATGTGGACGTCAACTGGGCGACCCTGCCGATCGAGGGCGACCTGAATGAAGAACAAAGGAAGCAAATTGCAAGCCTTATCGGCCCGATAGGCGAGCAATTACCCGCTTCTAAGAAAGCGAAAGGACGCGATGCCAAAACTCAACGCAACACTGGAAGATCAAGCGCAAGAACTGCTCGATGACCTCGGCTACGAAACAATACCCGTGCCTGTGGACAAAATAGCGAAGCAGCGAGGCGCGCAACTTCGATACTCGCCGCTCGACAAAGAATTATGTGGAATGGTGTTCGTGAAGGACGGCGTGCCGATCATCGGGGTAAATGCGCTCCATCATCCGAACAGGCAGCGCTTCTCGATCGCGCATGAAATTGCCCACCTTGAGCTCCACCGCGATCACATTGCGAGCAAGGTCCACGTTGATAAGGGCTTTCAGGTGTCTGTGCTGCGCCGTGATGCCAACTCGGCAACTGGCACGGAGCGGCTCGAAATTGAAGCAAATCAATTCGCGGCGGCGCTTCTAATTCCACGCAGGATTCTTGATGAAGTTTTGGCGAAGGCGCACGTCGATATTGATGATAATGAGGCGATGGAAAACTGGGCGAAGAAGTTCAAGGTCAGCAAGGCCACGCTTGAATTTCGCATCAAGAACCTGCCTTCCGATCGTCCGGCTGGCAAGCGGTGACACTGGTATTCTACGACGTTGAGACAACGGGGCTAAACTCAGCCTTCGATCAGATTCTGCAGTTTGCATCCATTCAAACCGACGAAGACCTAAACGAGATCGACAGATTCGAAGTCCGCTGCCGCATCCAGCCTCACATAATCCCGGATCCCGGCGCTCTTCGGATGAATGGAGTGACGGCGGCACAGCTGACGGACCCTACTCTGCCGTCTCACTACGAGATGGTCCGCGCCATTCATGCAAAGCTCATGTCATGGTCTCCCGCACTTTTCATTGGATACAACTCCCTCGGGTTCGATGAACATTTCCTACGGCATGCATTGTATCAGACGCTTCACGCGCCTTATCTGACCAATACCTCCGGCAATTCACGCTCGGACGCCATTCGCATCATGTATGCCGTGACGATCTTCGCACCCGGAGCCGTTACTGTTCCGGTCGGGGAAGACGGTATTGGGACGTTTCGGCTTGATCAGATTGCACCCGCAAATGGATTCACTTATCGAAAGGCCCACGATGCTGCGAGCGATGTCGAAGCCACAATCCACATGTGCCGGCTGATCGGCGAACGTGCGCCGGATATCTGGTCGGCATTCATGCGCTTTTCGCAAAAGGCCGCTGTGGCCGATTACATCGCCGAGGAAGAGGTTTTTTGCCTCTCTGATCACTTTTTCGGTCAGCCTTATGCATGGCTGGTGACTAGAGTCGGGCAAAATGCCGAAAACAACTCCGAACATTATGCGTTCGACTTGGGGATTGATCCCGAGACTCTCGAGCCCCTGAGCGCTGAAGACCTCATCGAACGGCTTAAACAATCACCAAAGCCCGTACGCCGAATTCGAACAAATGCATCGCCGATCTTGATGCCGGCGCATGGAGCTCCCGCCTTTTGCTCGGGTAGCGAGCTCGGCGAGGAGGAGTTGGCGCATCGCGTGCGTTTGTTGCGCTCCGACTCCGGCCTTTCTGGACGGCTGATTGAAGCTTTTGAGGCCGGACGGGAAGAGCGCGTGCCGTCACTTCACGTTGAAGAGCAGATATATGACGGCTTCATCTCAAACGCAGATCAGGCGCTCATGGATCAATTTCACAATGCGCCGTGGGAGGACCGCAAGGCGATCGTGGGTCGTCTTTCAGATACGCGTCTTAGGAAGCTGGGCCGGCGCCTACTATTTAATGAGCGTCCGGCTCTTTTCATGCCTGCGACGGCTCGGGAATACGAAAAGGCGAGGGCCAATCGAATATTAGGAACGGACGGCGACGTGCCTTGGCGGACCCTGACGCAGGCTTTGATTGAAATCGAAAATGAAATGGCTGAAACGACCGAAACAGAAGTTGAGCTTTTGTCCCTACATCAAGACTTTCTGATCGGACTCAACGAAGAAGCCCGCAGCTTGGCGAGCCTTCCACATTCAGAGGCCGCCTTGCAGAAGGCGCAAACAAGAAAGGAACCAAGTGACAAGCTTGTGGGACATTAAGGGCGACAATCTCGATCCAGGATATATCAACATTCAGAATGCAGGAAGCGTGACAGAACGGCAGTTGCGCGACGCACTGAGCGCTCTCTGGGCGTGCTACGAGCCTTACGCCGACCCTGACTTCCGCGAGGGCTTCGCGCACGATCCGGAGGGGCGCTTCTGGGAGATGTACGTCGGATACAAATTACTGCGGGATGGGAAGAAACTCATGCCTACCGCAGAACGGGTGCGCGGAGGCGGACAGCCGGACATTTGCGTTCTTGAGGGAGATCGACGCATCTGGATTGAGGCGATCGCGCCGGCATGCGGTGATGGCGAAGATGACGGCGTCCGTGGTCCGATACCAATTAACGAGGGCGGCGGCTTTGCCGCCGCTCCGGTTCGGCAAGCGCAACTGCGGACGACAGGTGCTCTACGAAAGAAAGAGCAAAAGTTGACGGACTATATAGATCAAGGAGTGATAGCGCGCGATGATATTCGGCTCGTAGCGATCGGGGCCGGACGGTTCGGTGTTTCCGTGCCGGAAGAACCACAACCGCTGATTCTGTCAGCAGTTTTTCCGATTGGAGACGAATACGTCACGATCAATTCGGAAACAGGCGACGTCACGGACCACGGCTTCGTCTTTTCCCCCGAGATTCAGCGGAGAGGTGCGGCTGTTCAAAGAACCGCCTTTCTGGACAAGACATTTTCGCATGTGTCAGGGATCATTTGGTCTCGGGTCGGTATCGGCAACATGTCCGAAGAGGCGCGCCCGCTCTCCTTTGTACACAATCCGCTGGCAACATATCCAATGATCAGGCATTGGGGCGTGTGGAATCGCGAGTTCGTGACAACTCAACATGGCGACGGTTGGCAAGTCTCGGACATTCTTGCTGAGGCGACCTAATAGACTCATGGGTTTGTAACTTCGAGCTTACGTCGGGCTACGGCGGCCATGACACCGCTGCGAGCTGGTCTTCACAATGTTGCGCAAATTTAGGATCGACGTGGCGGGCAAATCGAACCAGCCCAAGAACGTGATCTTTGAGGCTATAAGTCGATGCAAATCCGCGATGAACGGCATGAAGCGCCGGACCGATCTCGGCATGACGAAGGTAGTAGATGTGTTGGCGGATTCTCGATTTAAATTCCCTAGTGAGTCGCGGCTCGCCTCTATCGACCAACAGTCCAAGGACGATCTTCCGGGCTCCGGGCGAGATAACGCGCGTCTTAGTCACATTTGGTGACAAGCCTTGGCGCGCCATTGCTCGGTACACCAGTCCAATGATCACCGCGGCTTGTTCGCGCCGAAACGACTTTGCACATGTGGACAGCGCGATGTCGTCCGCGTAGCGCGTGTATTGAAGACCGTTGTCTTCAGCAATCTTGGCGACATCCCTGTCCAGTGCAAGCATGGCCAAGTTCGAAAGCATGGGACTTGTCGGCGCTCCCTGCGGCAAGTGGCCAATCCGCTTCGATTGGTATCGAGAAATTACAGGATACGCGTCGCCACCAGCCTGCCATTGTGCACGCTTTCTCGTAGCTGTGAGTGTGCCTAAACGTGTACAAAGCCTAGTTAGCTCGAAGGCCATGAGTGGTTGATATCCGAAGTTCAGGAAAACCCTGTACACCGCTATTTCCGATATGGATTCAAAGAAGCGCTGCACGTCCAGTTTGATCAACCACGTACATCCGCAGTGCAGCTTCGCGGCGTCCTTAATGCTCGTACCCGGCGCATAAGCAAAACTTGCCCAATGGGGACGACCTCGCGATAGAATGCGGGAACTAATCCAACGTTGAACCTGCATTAGCTCAGGCGCCGGGACGCAAATTAGGCGAAAGCTATTCTCATTCGCGCCCGCTGACCGCTTCCGAATCGAAAAGAATCGATAGGGCTCGGGATCGTCACGGGCTACGACGGTTCGCAAATAGCGATAATCCACGCCTGACAATTGCGAAAGATGCTTGAGCGTAAAGATCGGCGGCAATTGTGGATCGACAGCGATCACAGCCTTTCCAATAGCGATCGCGTTCGAGAGTGTCGTCGGGTTGATGTTCTGAACAACACCGAGTTTTTCATAGAGCTGAGGGCGCCAGGTCGACATCTACTTTGATCACCGCAGGACGATGAGCTTGGGCGAGCCTCGGGCGAGGCCACGAGCGAACCGGTGAACCGGACGTGGCTCGCCCAATCTGATCGCAAGCGTACGCTAGACCGAAGAGCGACAGTACTCTGTGCCCCGGGGCCGATCTCGAAAGAGACCGGCGCTGCCGACCGAAATCGATCGGCAAGAACTAGAGGTCAGGGCGCCCTCAGCGACTCGGGATAATATGGTTCTTCAGAC
>JBAQHC010000705.1:0-3755 GCA_049288095.1 Alphaproteobacteria bacterium
CTCGAATCCGTCATCCAGGAAATGCTTTTGACGACGACATCGGAACGCCAAGGCCGCGTGATCGACCATGATCAAGCCGCTTCGATGGAGAAGAAAAAGCAAGAGGGCTATTTCTGATGCCGGTCGATGCCGCAACTGAGATCATTTCACTTTATGAGCGGCACGCGCGCACGTGGCTTAACCTGCGGCTGCGCGGCACGTTTTACGAACGTGAATGGCTCGGTCGTTTTGCCGCCGCGCTTCCGTCAAGCGCTTCAATTCTCGATATTGGATGCGGCGGCGGCCATCCGGTCGCAAGCTATTTCATTGGCCTTGGCCATAGCATTACGGGCATCGATTCCTCGGCCACAATGATCGCTATCTCTCGCGAGCGTCATTCAGCCCATACGTGGATCAAGGAGGATATGCGCACTCTCGATCTTCGCCAGCGTTTCGATGGCTTGCTCGCGTGGGACAGCTTTTTCCATCTCACCGCCGATGATCAGCGTAAGATGTTTAGTGTTTTTGCGCGGCATTCGGCTCCGAGCGCTGTCCTGATGTTTACGAGCGGCCCGCGCTATGGCGAAGCGCTTGGCACGTTTGAGGGCGAGGCGCTCTATCACGCCAGCCTTGCACCAGACGAATATCGTGGGCTTTTGTCTGAGAACGGCTTTTCCGTGCAGGCGTTCGTTCCTGAAGACCCCGGCTGCGCAGGTCGCACGGTTTGGCTTTGTCGCGCAAAAGGCAACGGCCCAGTCCTAGGAGGGGAGTGACTTGGCCCACGTTTCCGATCTTATCGCCAAAGACATCGTCGCCTATTTGAAGTCGCACGAGAACAAGAGTCTCTTGCGCTTCATCACGTGCGGCAGCGTCGATGACGGTAAATCAACTCTTATCGGCCGCCTGCTCTACGATTCCAAGATGATCTTCGAGGATCAGCTCGCCGCGCTCGAATCCGATTCCAAGAAAGTCGGCACGCAGGGCGGCAATCTCGATTTCGCGCTTCTGGTCGATGGGCTCGCCGCCGAGCGCGAGCAAGGCATCACCATTGATGTCGCTTACCGTTTCTTCTCGACCGACAAGCGCAAATTCATCGTCGCCGACACGCCCGGCCACGAGCAGTACACGCGCAACATGGTCACCGGCGCTTCGACAGCCGATCTTGCTGTGATCCTGATCGATGCGCGCAAAGGTGTGCTCACCCAAACGCGCCGTCACTCTTATCTCGTCTCGCTGCTCGGCATCCGCAATGTCGTCCTCGCCGTCAACAAGATGGATCTTGTCGGCTACGACCAGAAAGTGTTCGACGCAATCGTGCAGGACTACGCGACTTTTGCGACCGAGATTGGCCTTGCTGATTTTCTCGCAATCCCGATCTCGGGGCTCAAGGGCGATAACATCACGAGCAAGAGCGCCGCGACGTTCTGGTATTCGGGACCGTCGCTGATCGATCATCTTGAGACGGTCGAGATTGACGATGACCGGCTGGTACGCGGTGCCTTCCGGATGCCGGTGCAATGGGTCAATCGCCCGAATCAGAATTTCCGCGGCTTTGCTGGCTTGATAGCGGGCGGCCAGATCCGGCCCGGCGAGAAAGTTCGTGTGCTGCCTTCGGGCCGGGAGAGCAGAGTCGCGCGCATCGTGACGCAAGATGGCGATTTGCCGGCCGCGATTGCCGGCCAATCGGTCACGCTGACGTTGGAAGACGAGATCGACATCAGCCGCGGCGATGTGATCTCGGCACAAACCTCGCCGCCGGAAGTTGCCGACCAGTTCGAAACCACTTTGATCTGGATGTCGGATGAGCCGATGCTGCCGGGCCGGCCTTATTGGCTCAAGATCGGCACCAAGCTGGTTTCTGCCGTCATCACCGAGCCGAAATATCAGATCAACGTCAACACGCTCGAGCATTTGGCGGCGAAAACGCTCGCGCTCAATGCGATCGGCGTCTGCAATATCAGTGTCGACCGGCCAATCGCCTTTGATGCGTATGCCGAGAACAAGGACACCGGCGGCTTCATTTTGATCGACCGGATGACCAACGGCACGGTCGGGGCGGGCCTTATTAATTTCGCACTTAGGCGTGCCGCCAATATTCACTGGCAAGCGCTGGACGTCAGCAAAAAGTCGCGTTCGCAACTTAAGGGACAGTATCCCCGCGTTCTCTGGTTCACGGGCTTGTCGGGCTCGGGCAAGTCGACGATCGCCAATCTTGTCGAGCGCAAGCTAGCCGCGCTTGGCCGTCACACCTATTTGCTCGACGGCGATAATGTGCGCCACGGGCTCAACCGCGATCTCGGCTTCACGGATGCCGACCGTGTCGAGAATATCCGGCGCGTCGGTGAGGTCGCCAAGCTCATGGCCGATGCCGGGCTCATCGTGCTTGTCTCGTTTATCTCGCCCTTCCGTTCCGAGCGGCAATTGGCGCGCGATTTGATGCCGCCGGGTGAATTCATTGAAGTGTTCGTCGATACGCCGCTCGCCGTTGCAGAGAGCCGCGATGTCAAAGGCCTCTACAAGAAGGCGCGGGCGGGGGAGCTCAAGAATTTCACCGGTATCGACTCGCCGTACGAACCGCCGGAGAATGCCGAAGTTAGAATCAATACGGTCGCGCTTTCGGCTGAAGCTGCCGCAGATGAGATCGTCGAATATGTAATATCGCGGAATGACGGCGAGGATTGGTCGATCTAGGAGCCGGGAAAATGCGCATCGGCATCTTGACCGGCGGCGGCGATGTGCCGGGGCTCAATGTCGCAATCAAAAGCATAACGAACCGCGCGCTCGATCGCGGCCATAGTGTGCTCGGCATTCGCCGCGGCTGGCTCGGTTTGCTGTCGGTCGATCCATCGGATGCCGCGAGCCGCGCTCAATGGACGAGCGAGCTGTCGCACGATTTTGTCCGCACCATCGACCTCGCCGGCGGCACCGTCCTGCATACGAGCCGCATTTCGCCGCAGAAATTGCCGAAGTCGCTTGCGCCCGCGCATTTGCACGCGCGTTACGGCACAAATGCCGAGATCGATGCAACGCGTGATGTCATGCGTGCAATCGAGGGGCTGAAGCTCGATGCCGTGATTCCGATGGGCGGTGATGGCACTTTGCGCTTTGCCGCGCGGCTCAGCCAAGAGGGCGTGCCGGTCGTTTCGATTCCAAAGACCATGGACAACGACGTTCACGGCACCGATTACGCGATTGGGTTCTCAACGGCGATCACACGCTCGGTCGATGCGATTACGGCGCTGAGGACCACGGGCGGCAGCCATGAGCGCATTGTGATTGTTGAGCTATTCGGCCGGCTGAGCGGCCAAACCGCGCTCTATTCGGGTGTTCTCGCCGCTGCGGACCGCATCATTATTGCGGAGTCGCCGTTTGATGCTGTTGAGCTTGCAAAGCTGCTGGAAAAAGACCGGCTCGCCAATCCGTCGCGTTATTCGGTGTGCGTGATATCGGAGGGTGCCAAGCCCAAGGGCGGCGACGTTTTGCAGCACGGATCGGCGGACCCTTATGGGCGCAAGCATCTTGGCGGCGTCGGCGAGTATTTAGGCGAGGTGTGTAAGAAATACACCGAGGGCGTGATTGTTCAGAACCTCGCTTATCTCATGCGCTCTGGGGCACCCGATGCGACGGACCGCATGATTGCTTTGGGCTTCAGCGCGCTTGCGCTTGAGTATGTTCTAAGCGGCAAGTTTGGTCGCATGGTCGCGCTTGACAAGGGCCGCTTCACGGCCGTCCCGATTGATTCACCGCTCAAGGGTGCAAAACGCGTCGATATTACA
>JBAQHC010000706.1:0-1545 GCA_049288095.1 Alphaproteobacteria bacterium
TCTTTCCTCCCCCGTTTACGGGGGAGGTGGCCCGAATGGGCCGGTGGGGGGAATGGAGCTTCGCCAATGCGGGAAAGCGAACAGCGTTCACGAACCCTTGCCAGAGGCTTCCGTCGCGCGATGACGAATGCCGAAGTAATTCTTTGGTCTCGATTGCGCGAGCACGCATTGGCTGGTCTTAGGTTCCGTCGCCAGCATCCTATCGGCCCGTATGTCGCTGATTTTGCAAGTGTCTCTCTTCGATTGGTTATCGAGTTGGACGGTGCAACTCATTCATCGACCAGCGAGATAACACATGATCGGCGACGGGATGCTTTTCTTCGTAAGCGCGGCTGGCACGTTCTGCGATTTGGAAATGACGCGGTCTACCGCCATCTTCATGGTGTGCTGGAAACAATCCTGAGCTATGCCCCCACCCCGGCCTTCGGCCGGACCTCCCCCGTAAACGGGGGAGGAAAGAGACAAGTGCCCTGATGCACATCGCCGGAGAACGCCATGCCCGAAGCCTATATCTACGATCACGTTCGCTCCCCTCGCGGGCGCGGGCGGCCCAACGGCGCACTCCACGAAGTCACCTCGCTCGAGCTGGCGACGCAAGTTCTCAAAAACATCCGTGAACGGAGCGATCTCGACACCACCAAAGTCGAGGACGTGATCCTCGGCTGCGTGATGCCGGTCGGCGAGCAAGGCGCCGACATCGCACGCATCGCCGCGCTCAACGCCGATTACGCCGAGACCACGGCGGGCGTGCAGATCAACCGTTTCTGCTCCTCCGGTCTTGAGGCGGTGAACATGGCGGCGGCGAAAGTCGCCGCGGGCGAAGCCGATCTCGCGATCGGCGGCGGCGTCGAGATGATGAGCCGCGTGCCGCTGTCATCCGATGGCGGCGCTTGGCCGACCGACCCCACCTCCGCCTTCAAAACTTATTTCGTGCCGCAAGGCATTTCCGCCGATCTCATCGCGACCAAATGGGGCTTCTCGCGCAGTGACGTCGATGCTTACGCGGTCGAAAGCCAGAAGCGCGCGGCGAATGCGTGGTCGAGGGGCTATTTCAAAAACTCCGTGTTTGCGGTGAAGGACATTTTAGGCGCCACGCTGCTCGACAAAGACGAGCACATGCGCCCCGAGACCACGATGCAGACATTGGCCGGGCTCGACCCCGCATTCACTGCGATCGGATTTATGGGCGGGTTCGATGCCGTTGCGATCCAGCGCTACCCCGAAATCGAAGCCATCAATCACGTGCACACGGCCGGCAATTCCTCCGGCATCGTCGATGGCGCGGCTGGCGTGCTGGTCGGCTCGAAGAAGATGGCGCGCGGCATTGGCAAATCGCCGCGTGCGCGCATTAGAGCGACCGCATCGATCGGCTCGGAGCCGACCATCATGCTCACCGGCCCGGAATGGGTTGCGCAAAAAGTGCTCAAGAAAGCCGGCATGGATAAGAGTGACATCGACCTGTGGGAGCTCAATGAAGCGTTCGCATCCGTTGTGCTGCGTTTCATGCAAGCGCTCGATGTGCCGCATGAAAAGCTCAACGTGAAC
>JBAQHC010000707.1:0-6242 GCA_049288095.1 Alphaproteobacteria bacterium
TCACAACGCAGGAAATAGTCGAAGGCGGCGTGCTACTTTGCGAAGACGAAAGCTCTATCACCGGTGTCATATCGATTGTGCCGATGGCAGAGGACGGCGTCTTCGACCTAATGCATCTTTTCGTTGAGCCGAGTGCAATCGGGAGTGGGGTGGGCCGCGAGCTCTTCTGGGCGGCTGTCTCGCTTATGCGCGAGCGCGGCGGCAAGAAGCTACTCATCCTCTCCGATCCGCACGCTGCGGAATTTTATCGCCGCATGGGCGCAATAGACATCGGCGAAGCTCCGTCCGATGCCATCCCCGAACGACTCCTTCCGTTGCTCGCTTTTGCTCTTTGAGGTTGGCTGCCTCGAGCCAAATTCAGCCTCCCCCTTGCGGCGAGGCACGAAAATGCGTTCCGCATTTTCGGGTGGGGGTTGGACGGCAGCATAACCCCCCACCCGATTTGCCCGTCATCCTGAGCGCCATTCGCGCTCCTTCGAGGCTCGCTTCGCTCGCACCTCAGGATGACGCGAATGGCAGTCGAAGGACGGCAAATCGACCTCCCCGCAAGGGGGAGGTTGATAGTCGAGCAGCCGACTAAGCCAGCGCTTCGAAGGCGGCGATGATGTCTTCATCGCTGATGAGCTCGGGCGTGAGGAAGCGCAGCATGAGCAGGCCGTCGCTCAGCGCGTGCAGCACGCGGATGAAGCGCTCGGGCGGCATCGGCAAATCTTTCTCCGGAATGACTTCGACCATTGACTGTGCAAAGCGGCGATAGATCTCCGCATTCGCTTTGACGATGCGCTTGCGCATTTTCTCATGTGTCAGCGCGTAAACCTGAAACGAAGCGGCGCCGACCGCTGATTTCTGCCGCGCCGGGATGGAGGCGATGATCGCCTCAGCCAAAATGCGCATCTGCCGTTTGAAGGAGGCGCCGGGCTTGAGGGGAGGGGCCGCCGGCTTCCACCGCGATTCGACAACCGCGAGCAGCAAATCCTCACGGTTCTTGAAATTGCCGTAGATCGCGCCGCGCGACATTCCCACGCTCTCCGCCACCGCCTCCAAGGTCGTCTCCTCATAGCCGCGCTCGCCAATGAGCTTCGCGGCCGCTTCGATGAGCGCCGCGCGCGTTCGCTCGCGCTTATCGCCCTTGGGTATCCCGCGCCGCGCTTTTCTCACTCCAGCCACGCCGAATCTCCTGTTTTCTCCAGATAATATACACTGTTGTATTTTATACATGTATGTATATTTTGTACCAGCGGCGTTGGCATCGGCGAGAGGCGGGCGGGAAAATGGTGAAGATTATCGGGTTTGTCGTGGCCGGATTAATCGCTTTCGCGATCATCGCGCCGCTGCTCATCGAGGTTGTTTGTGAGACGTTGAATGCGGGCCGGTTCAAGGCACCCGGCGATCTCGTCGATATTGGCCGTGGCCGCAAGCTCCATCTCTTGTGCAAGGGCGATGCGCCGGGGCCAACCATCGTCATCGAGCAGGGCCTCTTCAGTCCGTCGATTCTCTGGTGGCCCACGCAGGACCGCGTGTCGAAATTCGCGCGTGTCTGCACCTATGATCGCGCTGGTTACCTGTGGAGCCCCGGCGCCGGAGCAAATCGGAGCATCGAGGACCGCGTTGCCGATCTTCACGCGCTACTCACGGCCGCGGAATTGCCGAAGCCTTTTGTCCTTGTCGGCCATTCTTATGGCGGGTTGATCATTCGTCTTTACACGAAGAATTACTCGGACGATGTCGCCGGCCTTGTCTTGGTCGACAGCCCGCACGAGGCTCTTTTGTTCAGCGACAAGGTGCAGGCCTATATGCGCCAAAGCGTCAAGCAGCTCGGCGCAGGCGTGATCGCCGCGCGGTTCGGCGCGCTGCGCTTGGGAAATCCATTATTCGATAGCCCGGTGCCGGGCCTCTCGCCTTGGGCGCGAGGGGCGATGAAGGCATTTGCCGCAACGCCGGGCTTCATGCAGGCGGTGCAAGACGACATGCGCTCGATCGCGAATGCTTCGGCGGCTTTGCGGAAGCCCGGCGCATTCGGCGATTTGGGCGACAAGCCGCTGATCGCGATGACGCATGGCATTCCGTTTCCGCCGCAAGCCGGCCCGATGGAGGAGGGCTGGCGCGAGGGTGTGGAGCGCCTTGCGAAGCTTTCGACCAATAGCGAGTTCACCCTCGCCGAGAAGAGCAATCATCAGATCTTTCTCGATCAGCCCGATCTCGTTGTTGATGCGATCAAGCGCGTGCACGGTGCCGCGCGCGATCATTCCCGCCTGAAATAATGTGTTAGGCTCCGGAGAGAACGACGACGGAGCCAAGAATGAGCATCATCAAGATCGAAGACATCGCTTTTGTGCGCTTTTCGGTACCCGATCTGGACGCGGCGGAGGATTGGTTCGCCGACTTCGGGCTTGTGCGTGTGGCGCGCGACGCGAAGCGTCTATTCATGCGTGGCTCCGGTTCGGGGGCATTTCTCTATGCCGCGGAGCTCGGCGCGCCGGGCTTTCTAGGCTTGGGTTTCAAGGCTGAATCCCGTGCCGACCTTGCAAGTCTCTCGGCGGCAACGCGCGCTCCCGTCATGGGCTTTGATGGCCCGCGCGGTGGCGAGGTGGTGCGGCTCTCTGATCCTGACGGAATCAGCGTCGAGGTCGTTCACGGCCAGATCCCGCTGCCTTTGCCTTATATCGAGCGTCCGCCGCTCAACAACATCGATAGGCATGAGCGATTGCGCGAACCCAAGCGGTTGCCGCCCGGCCCGTCGGAAGTCGTGCGGCTTGGCCACGCGGTGTTGAACGTCACGAATTTCCGCCGCTCGGAGGCTTGGTACAAGGAGCATCTCGGCTTTCTCACTTCGGATGAAATCAGAACCGATGACGGCAAGGCGACGATGGGCGCGTTCCTGCGCTGCGACCGCGGCGATCAGCCTACGGATCATCACACGCTGTTTCTGTTGCAAGGCGAGAAAGCCGGGTTCAATCACGCGGCGTTCGAGGTGCGCGATTTCGACGATCTCATGACCGGGCATGATCATCTGGTGGCGCATAAATACGCGCATAGCTGGGGCGTCGGCCGGCACATTCTCGGCAGCCAGATCTTCGATTATTGGCGCGACCCGTGGGGCAACACGATGGAGCATTGGACCGACGGCGATCTTTTCACCGCCGAGCGCCCACCGGCGCTTGCAAGCGTCACAGATCTTCTGGGCTCGCAATGGGGCCCGCCGTTTCCCGGCCGGTTGTGACGGGAGTGAAGCGAGGCCTTGTCTTAACCTCCCCCTTGTGGGGAGGTCCGAAAATGCAAAGCATTTTCGGGGTGGGGGTTTAAGAACGGGGGTGCGCGGAATGGCAAGCCCAACTGCACGCAAGTTTCGCAAACAGCTCACTGAAGCCGAACTCAAGCTTTGGCGGGCGCTGCAAGCTCTGGATCTAACGTACACGCATTTCCGCAGGCAGGTGCCGATTGGCCCATACATCGCCGACTTTGCGTGTCACACGGCAAAGCTCATCGTTGAGGTAGATGGCGGGCAGCACGGCGAGCCGATTGGACAGCTTCGAGATGTGGAGCGAAGCGCGTTCCTCGAATCACGTGGTTACAAGGTTCTACGCTTCTGGAACATCGACGTCCTTCAGGAGATGGAGAGTGTGATTGAGACCATTCTCGCTGAATTGCGCGAGCGGACGCGTTAGCAAAACCCCCACCCGATTCGCCTTCGCTCTGCTTCGGCGGATCGGCCTCCCCGCAAGGGGGAGGTTGATGGGCCCGGCTCCCGGACGGGAGCGGATCGCACCTCGCCCCTTGACCAGCGTGACGCTCATACCCATATCCAGGCCTATCTGGCGGATTGCGCCCCGAGGGGGCCTTTCCGCCATTGGTGTTTTTGGCCCCGGCTGGGTAGTTGCGCATCCCTTGTGAACGCTTTATCCACAGCCGCCGTTAGAAGGTGTAGACTGCAACTCGCAATTTTGTTGCGTCACGGCCTGGGCGGACCCGATTTGGGATGCGCCATAGGTATGAAATACAAAGGCTTAGAAAGAAGTGTTGAACAAGAGTTGGAACCCGCAAAGCTGGCGTGAGCGCCCGATCGAGCAGGCCCCGGTCTATCCGGACAGGGGCGCGCTCCAGGCCGTCGAGGATCGTCTTAAGACCTATCCGCCTCTGATCTATGCGGGCGAGGCGCGCAGCCTGAAGAAGAAGCTGGCCGACGTCTGCGCCGGCAAGGCGTTTCTGCTCCAGGGCGGGGACTGCGCCGAGAGCTTTGCCGAGTTCAACGCCAACAATATCCGCGACACGTTCCGCGTCTTCTTGTCGATGGCGCTGGTGCTCACCATGGGCGGCGCCGTGCCGGTGGTCAAAGTCGGCCGCATCGCCGGCCAGTTCGCCAAGCCGCGCTCCGAGCCGATGGAGAAGCAGGGTGAGGTTTCGCTGCCAAGCTACCGCGGCGACATCATCAACGGCATGGAGTTCACGCCCGAAGCGCGCATCCCGGATCCGTTCCGGATGGAGCGCGCTTATTTCCGCGCCGCGGCGACGGCCAATCTCTTCCGCGCCTTTGCGCAAGGCGGCTATGCCGATCTGCATCAAGCGCAACGCTGGTATCTCGATTACATCGCCGAGCCCGATTTGCGGAAGCGCTATCGCGAGGCGGCGGAGCGCATCTCGGAAGCTCTCGATTTCATGAAGGCGTGCGGGATGACGCCCGAACGCGTGCCCGAGCTTTCGGTGGTTGATTTCTATTTCAGCCACGAAGCTTTGCTGCTGAATTTTGAGGAAGCACTTACGCGCATCGATTCAACGAGCGGCGAGCCTTACGACACCTCGGCGCACATGATCTGGATTGGCGACAGAACGCGCCAGCCGGATGGCGCGCATGTCGAATTCTGCCGCGGCGTGAAGAATCCGATTGGATTGAAATGCGGGCCGAGCCTCGATGCCGATGGTCTGTTGCGCCTCATCGATATTCTCAATCCGGAGAACGAGCCGGGCCGCCTGACGCTGATCACGCGCTTCGGCGCCGGCAAGGTTGAGCAGGGGCTGCCGAAATTGCTCCGGCCGATCACGCGCGAAGGCCGCAATGTCGTGTGGTCATGCGATCCGATGCACGGCAACACGACCAAGGCCGCGAACGGCTACAAGACGCGCGCCCTCGATGCGATCCTTTCCGAGGTGAAGAGCTTCTTCAATGTGCACCGCGCGGAAGGCACTTATGCCGGCGGCGTGCATTTCGAAATGACCGGCCAAAACGTTACCGAATGCTTAGGTGGCGTCCAGGCGATTAAGGAAAGCGATCTCTCTGCGCGCTATCACACGCATTGTGATCCGCGCCTCAACGCCTCGCAGGCGCTCGAGCTGGCTTTCCTGACGGCTGAGGGCTTGCGCGCGGAGCGGCGCGAGCTCGCCAAGGCTTCGGCTGCCGAGTGAACTCACGCTAGTGTGGTGGATTTGAAGTTCCTGCGATCGCTGCGGCTGGCGTTTTCAGGAACTTCAAATCCGAAAACCACGCTAGAAATGTGATGTTGCTAGTGTCCTTTTCGATTCGTAAGTTCGTCCAGGGCCGGCCTCTTGCTCAAGCGAACTTACGAATCGGGACACTAGTGTTAATCGCGTTGATACCGGTTTCGCGTTATCTGCGGGGTATGGGCGGGCTATCCCCTATCGCGACGTCGAGGTTAAGTGCGGCTGCCAAATGGGCGGCCCGGCTGGCGCTCCTGGCCTCGCCACTTCTCCTTAACGCCTGCCTAATCACGGCGCCGGGGGTCTACTTCACGTCGGACGATTTCGTACAGCCGAAGGCGCTCACCGGCGTCTGGCAATCGGTTCCTGCGGAAGGCACCGACAAGACTGCTGAAGTCACCTACGTCCAGATCAAGCCGGTGGAGAACGGCCTGCACCGCGCAACGCCGCTGCTCAAGGACGGCCGCATCGACATCAACAACGACACGGCGGATTTCGGCGTCGTCGATCTCGGCTCGGGAAATTATGTGGTCGCCACAACCGAGACCGATGGCGATGGCATGAAGTCAGAGTTCCTCGGCCTCAAGGCGGAGGAGGATAAGCTCACCTTTGTGCTGTTCGACGGGGGCTCCAACGACGCCGAGCGAATGGCGTTTGGCCAGTTGCTGTCGCAGAACGAGCTTTCGCGCGATGCCAATGACAAGACCGACTTGCGTCTCGCGGGCATCGTCACCAAGGACAAGATCAAGGCGCTTTTCACAGCGCTCATGAGCGATCCGGTGCAATATGGCGGCAACGTAACGGTCTACACC
>JBAQHC010000708.1:0-2299 GCA_049288095.1 Alphaproteobacteria bacterium
GGATTGGGATATTTACCCTCTTCTTTAATAATCACCCTTCTTCGTCTGACTCCTACAGGAAGGTCGAATTCCTGTTTGCATCCGGCCTCACATGCCCTGCACGCAATGCAGTTATCCTCATTATAAAGCCATGTCATCTGTTTTGAATTCTTTGCCATTTAGATCACCTCCCTATGCCTTTATTATTCTAACGCCGATTTCTTTCGTTACTCCCTGTCCTGATGCCTTTTCAGCCACGCCCGCAGAGAACTGACCGTCATTTGTGCCTGCCGGAGACCATCTGTTGATCTTGTTCAGAGCGCCTTTGGCTATTTTACCCATTGCCCAGTGGCCGTAACCGTGCTGAAGTGCCACAACCTCGGGATGGATCCGCTCGGTCACCTGCACCGTCCCCTTTGCCTTTGCATAAGGAGACTCTATCCAGATAGCGTCTCCATCCTTGAGCCCGAGCTTGGATGCAGTAGCTGAATTCATGAGGAGCGGATTGTCGGGTTTCATCTCCATGAGCCAGTCGTTATTGAACGTTCGTGAATGTGTATGCTCGGCTTGTTTGAAATTGACGAGATAGAGCGGGAATTCAGCCATTGGTTTGTATATTGGCTCAACATAATCAGGCAACGGATTCAGACCCTTTTTCTCCATCTGTTCTGAATAAAACTCTATCTTCTTTGAAGGTGTTGCAAAGCCGCTCTTCTTGTACTTTTCGTAATTGGTTTCACCTCCTATAAACACCGCCCCCGGGAGCGCCAGCATCTCCTCCAACGTCTTTCCAATAGGGCCATTTTTGAGCTGGTCGGAGATGTATTGCGGAAAGGTATCGGGTAGTGTCTTTCCGTCCTTGTCTTTCAGCCCCATCTTCTTAGCAAGGGCAAGGATGAACTCCTGCTCTGTCATTCCGCTTATCACCGATTTAACCGCAGGCTGCCTTATGGCCGTAGCAGGGAAGGTGACCCAGTTTACATTTACTTCCCAACGCTCCAGGTAATGGCTGCCAGGTATCACGATATCTGCAAGTTCCGCCGTCTCGCTCATCATCGTGTCAAAGACGACTACATATTCAAGCTTATTCAGGGCCTCGATGTTCTTCTTCGTATTCGGAACGGACATCACAAAATTCTGGAACATAAATATCCCTGCCCTGAGCTGATAAGGTTTTCCGGAAAGCATTGCGTCCCTTGTTTCCACATATATGCCCGAACCATGACCGAAGGGATACTTTGTTCCCAGCCCGTCAATCCTCGGAGCCTTCGGCTTGTCTACATTGAAGGCCCTGCGTTTTCCACCCATAGCCTGCCTGCTTATCATGGTGCCGGGCTTGTCATACTGCCCCAAAAGGGCAGGAAGCATCGCTATCGCCCTTCCTCCGTCTGTGCCGTTGGTGTGATGTCCGGGGCCGCTCCACACATCAACGATAGCGGGCTTAGTTGAAGCAAGCTCTTTCGCAACCCTTCTTGTAGTCTCCGCGGGCACGGAGGTAATCTTTTCAGCCCATTCAGGGGTCTTGTCCTTGACAAGCTCCACGTATTTATCAAACCCAACGGTGTAATTTTTTATGAAGTCCTCATCGTACCACTTATTCTTTACGATCTCATGCCCCAAGGCAAGCGCGAACGCACCGTCCGTCCCGGGCCTGATGGGTATCCATTCGTCGGCCTTCGCCGCCGTCTGGTTATAGAATGGATCAACATACACCAGCTTGGCCCCTTTTGCCCTGCCCCAGTTGCAGATTCCTGGTAGGAGCGCCCACTTTGTTGCCGCAAGGAAATTCCAGCCGAAAACCAGGGCATACTTTGTATTGGCAAAGTCGACCAATGGCCTGTCATCTCCCGTGACGAGCTTAAACGATGCCTTCCTCGCTACATCGCAGACATTTGAATGCATCGAGAAATTCGGAGAGCCGTAGAGGAGGTTGAAGTCAGACTGCATGTCCGTAAATGACGAGTCTTCGGTGCACCAGAAAAGGCCCTCTGGACCATATTTATTCCGTATATCTAATAGATTCTTTGCCACATCATTGAGGGCCTCTTTCCAAGAGATCGCCTTCCATTTCCCCGATCCCCTCGGCCCTATCCTCTTCATTGGAATTTTCAGCCTGTCGGGGTCGTAGAGCGCCCTTGCACCAGAATTTCCCTTCGGGCACATCCTTCCGCCAAGGGCCTTCTTCTCAGTATAATCTGTTGAGATATTTGCCACATCTATGGGGTTGTATTCGTTCGGTTCAATCTTTACAACCCTTCCATCTACAACATGAACCTTTATTCCTGTGGTTCCACCACACATCTGGCAGGTAGTGTAAACC
>JBAQHC010000709.1:0-1835 GCA_049288095.1 Alphaproteobacteria bacterium
GGCAGGCTCGAGGCGGCAGGCTTCGACCGCAAGGCTCTGGGGCTGACGATCATGCGCGCTTTCTTGCAGCACGCCATGCGCGACGGCTTCTTTCATGCCGATATGCATCAGGGCAACCTGTTCGTCGACAAGGAAGGGCGCGTTGTCGCCGTCGACTTCGGCATCATGGGCCGGCTCGGCACCAAGGAGCGCCGCTTCCTCGCCGAGATCCTCTATGGGCTCATCACGCGTGACTACAAGCGTGCGGCCGAGGTGCACTTCTGGGCCGGCTACGTGCCCCCGCATCACCCGGTGGAAGTGTTTGCGCAAGCGCTGCGCGCCATCGGCGAGCCGATCCATGGCCGCACCGCCGAGGAAATCTCCATGGCCGATCTCCTCGGGCAGCTCTTTGCCTATACCGAGGTATTCGACATGCAGACGCGGCCGGAGCTCATCCTGCTGCAGAAGACCATGGTCGTGGTCGAGGGCGTGGCGCGCGGGCTCGACCCGAGCCTCAACATGTGGACCGCGGCGGAGCCGATCGCGAAGCAATGGATCGAGGAGAACCTCGGGCCGATCGGACGCCTGCGCGAGGCCGGCGAAGGCGCCTCCACGATCGCAAAAGTGATGGCCGATTTGCCGGCACTGCTGACGCAAGGCCAGATGACGGCGGTGGCGCTGGCGGAGATGGCGCGCTCGGGCTTCAGGCTCGATGCGGAAACGGTGCGCAGCCTTGCCAACGAGGAGGCCCGGCGTACCCGCTGGGGCCGCCTGGCACTGTGGGTCGCGGCAATAAGCCTCGCGGTGCTTGCGCTGGCCCAGCTCGGTGTCTAGTCCAGAGCCGCAAACGGGCGAAAGCCCCCAGGACGGAAAGTAGAGTTCATGACGTCCAAATTCGCAATCGATTCGGCCAAATTTACCGCCGTGCTGACGAGCTGCGGCCGCTTCGATCTGCTCAAGGAAACGGTCACCTCGTTTCTCGAGCACTTCGACGCCGACAAGATCATCGTCGCGGAGGATTCGGAGCGCTCCGAGGATGCGGCCAAAGTTGCGCGAGCGCTTCCTCGCGTCGAGATGCGGGTCAATGTGCCCAAGCTCGGCCAGATGCGCTCCATCGATGCGCTCTACGCCACGATCACGACGCCCTACGTCGTGCATCTGGAGGACGACTGGGGCTTCACGCGCAAACTCGATCTCGCGCGCGTCATCGCTTTCCTCGAAGCGCGCCCCGATATCGCCGTCGTCTGCATCGCGCACCGGGTCTACGACCCGCGCTTTGCCAAGAGCGCGCGCAAGGAGCAGCACGGCGGCATCGACTATCTCGTCTGGGATCTCGATGCGCATCCCAAATGGTTCTCCTATTCCTTCAATCCTTCGGTCGCGCGCATGGCGCTGTGGCGCGAGATCGGGCCCTTCGCCCGCTTCGTGACGGAGGAGAACTTGAGCCTCTTCTGCAAATCGAACGGCATGCGCATCGCCTTGGTGGACCCCGGGATCGCCGACCACATTGGCGATGACCGTCATGCGCACGACCCCTTTCAGCCGCCGCGCGCCAAGACGCTCGCCGCGCGTCTCAAGCGCTCCATCTCCAAGCGGCTCGCGCGTTTGCGCAAGAGAGGCGCGATCTGAGTGCCGCTGAGCTGCTGCATCATCACCCAGGACGAGGGGGACCGCATCGAGCGCTGCATGCGCGCCGTGCGCCCGATCGTCGATGAGATCGTCGTCGTCGATTCCGGCTCGACCGACGATACGGTGGCAAGAGCGGAAGCGCTCGGCGCCAAGGTCCTCTTTCACGCCTGGGACGGCTATGGCCCGCAAAAGCGCTTTGCCGAGGACTGCTGCACGCACGACTGGAT
>JBAQHC010000710.1:0-4102 GCA_049288095.1 Alphaproteobacteria bacterium
GATCGATCTGCCGGCCTGGATCGTTGAGGGGGCGTCCCTCCTCGATCCAGCCAAGCGCCGAACTCACCTTGCTGAAGAGTTTGATTTCCAAATTCGGCGGCGGATTAGCGGCAATGAAGGCGAGGAAAAGCCGTGCGCCCAAGACTTGCACCTGATTGGACACGACGATCGCACCGCGCCGCACATGGCCCACTTCCACTTGCTCATGCGTCGTCGCGAACTTCTTCGCGACTTCTCCGACGGTTTCGAAATTCAAGTTGTCGAGTTCGGCGTCGGGGCCAAACACCGCCATTTCGTCGAAATTCCAATCAAATTTTGGCGAATCGTGCAGGCCGCGCCACACCTCATCGAATTCAGAGCGTGCGAGCTGACCCGAATACAAGATCACGGCAAGCCGCTGCCGTGGAAGAATTTCAAAATTATACGCCATGACAGGAGTCGGGCCGCAATCTAGTCGAACGTCTCACGAACAGTATGTCTGAGTCGCTAAGGAACTTCTAAGGCGTTAGTTTCCTGGTAACATCGCCTTGCGGCCGCAAGGATCCCAGGCAAAACTATCGGCCGATCGAGCTCGCCGTGCTGTTCCCTTGGTTCCCAATTGGGTGCTCGAGTTCCGCAAGCGCGCGCAAGACTACGGCCCGATCAATCGGCTCAAAGGCTGTCCGTCCGGAAGCGAGCCAGGCGATCGCCGTTGCAAGGTTATCAAAGCACTCGATCTCGAAGCTCGAAGGCGCAATCGAACGAATGAAGCCGAGAAACATGCGACCAAGCACGCCCTGCATAGCGTTTGCCGTTACAAGCGCGCGCCGCTTAGTGGTCCCCGCTTGCGCGCTTTGAACAAGACGCTGCGCCTGGTCCTTGGCCGTATCGAAATCGACGCCGGCAAAACTCGCATCGGCCGCATAAACGACCAGGTCATCGAACGAGGGGTCATATCCCTCGAGCGTGAAGGTGCCGTCGAGGTCGCCGCGGTCAAGTTGCCCCGTGAAGTAGAGGAGGTTCAGCTTGAGTTGCGGAAGAATGGTAAGTTGGTGTGCCAACGGTTTTCCGGCATCCGTCAATTGACTTGCCGGAAACCATATCGGCCGTGTGCTAACGAGCAGCTAAGAGCGCCTTAACAGAGCGCTAAGGCGAGGCGGGAAAGAGAGATTAGACCGCGACTTTCCGCATTGATGCGGAGTCCGGCGCGGCTTGCTCATCGTGGGAGTGCGCACCGGAGCTTCGCAGCTCCTTCAGCACGGACGCAACCTCGCTCTTCAGGCCCCGCGCTTCCGTGATCATCATGTCCGCAAGCGAAGCGAGCGAATTGCATGTGCCTGCCGTCATCGACGTTTCTCGCGAAACTTGCGTGATGTTTGTCGTCACGGCCTCGGCGCCCTTTGCCGCCTCGGTCGACGTGCGCCCAATCTCCACCGCCGCGGCGCTTTGCTCCTCAATTGCCGCTGCAATCGAAGACGAGGATTGCTCGACGGTAACGATGACGCCATCGATCTCGCCGATCGCCTGCACAGCATTGCGCACCGCGTTTTGAATCTCGCCGACCTTCGACGTGATCTCGCCGGTCGCTTTGCTGGTCTGATTGGCAAGCGACTTCACCTCGCCCGCAACGACGCCGAAACCGCGCCCCGCATCACCCGCGCGTGCCGCCTCAATCGTGGCATTGAGCGCAAGAAGATTGGTCTGGTTGGCGATCTGAGAGATAAGATCGACGATCTCCGAGATCTGCCCCGCGGCGCGCGACAGATTATCAATCATCTCTTTCGCCGCGCGGGCGCGCCTGACGGCGTCACGCGTCGTTTCCTGCGAGTATTGCACCTGTTTTGAAATTTCGCTGATCGAAGCTGAGAGCTCCTCGGACGCGGCGGTCGTGGCATTGACGCCGTTTTTGGCTTCGCCGGCCGCGGAAACCACAGCTTTGCACCGGCCGTCAATCGCGCCGATCGCACCCGCAACCTGGTCCGTTGCGGCGCCGACCTCGGTGCTTTTCGAAACCAGCGATTCGAGCACGTGGCTGATGCGCGATTCGAGCACGCCCGCAACACGGCCGACCTCGGCGCGGCGCGCGGCCTCTTCCTGCTGCAAATGCACCGATACCGCAAGGTCCATATCGAGCGCCGCGGCCTTGGTGATTGAAGCCGCCATCAATGCAAATTCTTCTTTCTTCGCCTTTAGCTTCCTGTTCTTCGAGAGATGTTCGATGATCTTGGCGAGCACGGCCGCACGCGTCGCAATGTAGAAGCGCATGTCGACACCGACGCGTTGATGGTCTTCGACATTGGCGATCGCGCGCGTGACATATTCTTCGTCGAACCGGCCCGAGAACAGCCGCTGGAAGTGATCTTCTTGAGCAGCTTTGAGGCGCAAGACATCTTCTTGAGAGCGCGCTAGCTTCTTGATCTCGGGAGTCTTTTGCGCGATGCGGCCGACTTCCTTGAGGACAATCGGCATGACCTCGGCGATGGCCGGCGAGATCTCGCGAAGGCGCGCGCGATCGAGCTCGTCAATGCCGTAGAAATCGAGGCGCAACGAATCCATGACGCCGGCCATGCTTCTCCCCAAAACGCAGAACGCCCGCGTTGTCTCGCGGGCCGGTGGACCTGACGTGGGCGATAATGATTTGTTGTGGCTAATTCTTTCTGAATTTGGGCAGTAAGTGCCAGCATTCAGAAAGAGTTAGGATTTGTCGCGATCGAGCCAAGCGAGAACGGTCGCGCGATCGGCATCGAGCTCGCTCGCCGCGGGACGCGCCGGTTGCTCCGGAAAACCGGACAGCTTCACCGGATTGCCGGCGACCTTGAGCCCCGGGATGTGCTTATCCTCAACAGGCACGACCATGTTGCGCGCCTTGACCTGCGGCTCGGCAATGAGCTTATCGACCGTGTTGATCGCGCTCACGGGAACACCGGCCTTATTCAAGATCGCGAGCCAGTGATCAGTCGAATGCGCGGCGAGGATCGTCTCAAGCTCGCGCTTCAAATCGAGCACATGCTCATTACGCAGGCCATTGGTCTTGAAGCGCGCATCGTCCTTGAGCCGAGACGCGCCGAGCGCATCGGCCGTCGCGCGGAACAGACTGTCATTCCCCGCCGCGATCACCATGTAGCTGTCTTGGGTTTTGTAGATCTCGAATGGCGCGATCGAAGCGTGGCGCGAGCCTAACGGCCCCGGCACTTTGCCGTTTGCCGAATAGGCAACGATCAAATTCTCCATGAGCGAGACTTGGCAATCCAGCATCGCGATATCGACGCGCCGGCCTTGGCCGGTGCTCTTGCGATCATAAAGCGCGGCGAGCACACCGACCGCCGTGTAAATCCCGGCCGTGATGTCGCCGACCGATGCACCAACTCTGATCGGCGGCTGGCCCGGATGGCCGGTGATGCCGATAACGCCACCCATTGCCTGCATGACAAGATCGTAAGCCGGCCATTTGCTCAGCGGCCCGTATTGGCCGTAGCCCGAAACCGATGTGTAGATAAGCAATGGGAAGCGATCCTTTAGCTGGTCATATCCCAAGCCGTATTTCTCCAACGTGCCGGGGCGAAAATTCTCAACCAGCACATCGGCGTGGCGCAGCAGGCGAAGCAATATCTCGCGGTCCTCTTCTTCATCGAGCGCGAGCGCGATCGATCCTTTGCCGCGATTGACGCCCGCAAAATAAGCGGAGCGGCCATCGACGAACGGGCCATAAGCGCGCGAGTCGTCGCCTGTCTCGGGCCGCTCCACCTTCAAGACTTGCGCGCCGAGCTCATTGAGCAGCGTCGTTGCGAACGGCCCCGCGAGCACACGGCTGAGATCAAGAACAAAGATGCCCGAGAGCGGGCCAACCGGCGCTTTGGGAGCAGGAAAGCTGTCTTGGGCGTCAGTCATTTTGGCTCGCCGCTCTCGCCTTCGATCTTGTGCGCGTCGAGGCGAGCGCGTGCCTGCTCACGCTCTTCTCGCGCGAGCGCTCGCTCCGAAGCTGAGCGGCCATGCTTGATGCGCGCCTGATCGGCGACGGCTTGGCGCCGCATGCGCTCTTGTGCCTTGCGCGCGCGCCTCAGATTAACCACTTCAGCCATAAAGCCTCCCTCCTCAACGGCGCGAGAAGACGATAGAATAACTG
>JBAQHC010000711.1:0-1552 GCA_049288095.1 Alphaproteobacteria bacterium
GGTTTAAGATTTTATCTGAAGGGAGAATTCATAGAAATTATGCAACCAAGCTTTTTTGGCTGTATCCTCTTTGTTAAAAAAGGAATAGTTCAATTAGGACTGAAGGTGACATTTGAATTGAGATCGGCGAATCATAAGACAACTAGAATTATCTGTAGAGCAATGGAAGAAAAAGGAACAACGACGTTAGTCAGGTTTGTCGTGGGAATACCAGAACAATACTTTGCTCGAAGTGTTTTTGATTCGATAAAAAGACGTCTTGAACAGATAGCATAGTTTAATCAAAGGTTGTTTAAAAAATCAGGGAGGAGGTAACGAAAATGAAAAGAAACAAGAACTATTTAGCTCGTTTGGTAGTACTGCTCGTGGTTAGTTTCTGCTTCATTGGCTGGTCGGCAACACCCCCCTTTGCCCTCGCCCAGTCGCACCAGGAAAAATGGCCTGACGCTCTTCTTATGGAAGGTATGTCGGTCGGGTCAAGCGCCTACATGGTCGCTGCCGCCTTTTGTAGCGCGATTAGGGAGCAGTTGGGTATTCGGACACAGACTACAGCCGGTGTCCCCTTACCGGTGATGACGGCCAGAGTAGGTAGTGGCGAATCGCAGTTAGGTTACACTATCTCGGAATTGCCATACGACGCTTTCCGCGGTTTGCATGGTTGGAAAGGTAGACAACTGAAAGATCTGAGGATCTTGAGCCATGTCGTATATGTCTCATATCATTTTATTACCTGGCCTGGTACAGGAGTAAAGTCAATTGGTGATCTTAAGGGTAAGACAGTCATGGGTGACCAAGGAGGGGTCAGAACTACAGGGGAGGTTACAAGGTCATTTTTGGCTGCAAATGGACTGTCGGGTGACGATGTTAAAATCGTGACCTGGAGAGAATGGGGGGAGCAGGTATCTTTCGTTCGTATGAAGCTAGGTCATGCAATAAATTTTGAAACTGTAGTAGGTACTGCTCCCGTGGCAGAGCTAGACCGATCAATAAAGTGGAACTTTGTGCCCCTAAAGAAAAATGAAATCGAATCTGCGATAAGAAAGATTCCTTACATCATTCCTTACACCATTCCGGTGGGCAGTTACACTCAAGTTCCAGAACCATACTTGACAGTAGCCTATAGTGTAGGACTGACGATAAACTCAAAAGTACCAGATAGTTTGGCATACGAGCTCTGCAAAGTTCTATATGACAAGCCTGGTAGATTTGTCAATGTCCATCCTCTTTGGGGTAAGTTTGATATCAATTCGGCTACCGTTTCCCGGACAGCGCCATTCCATGCTGGAACTATTAAGTATTACAAAGAAAAAGGAGTTTGGAACCCAGAACTCGATGGGTGGCAAAAAGGGGTTCTGCGTGAAGTGGGGCTAGAGAAATAGAAAAGAGTTTTCTTCATAGACTTGATTTGTGTAAAAAGTCAGGTCGAGATTAGACACTGGATCGTAGGGATTGTCTGGCTTCATTGACACGGTTTATTACGTTTGATTCGGGAGGAATAAAGCTGGGTGGCGAAAGAGAATCCTTTAATAATCGAGGCAGGTGAATTGGAAGG
>JBAQHC010000712.1:0-4335 GCA_049288095.1 Alphaproteobacteria bacterium
AGATTCGGGAGGATCATGCCTCATATATCGCGACCTGGCTTGAGGTTCTGAAGAACGATAAGCGCGCGATCTTCACGGCTGCAGCGCATGCGCATAGAGCTTCAGCGTTTCTTCTGGGCCGAGCGGATCAGTCAATTTGATGACTTACTAACTTCAAAATTAGGTTGCCCGAGTGTCCAAAGCAGGTAATCAAATATTCTTACCGGGCGTTGACCGCGAAGTTTTTCTTTACTGAGATTTGGCTCAAGAATCCGATAGATGGATAACCATACGTGCAAAAAGCAAGCATAGCGATCGCCTTCTGGGCATCCGATGCCGACAAGTCGGCTAATTACATACAATGATCTCTCCGTGTGCGAATCGAGGATTGGGACGACATCCGGGTAACAGAGCCAGAACGCCTTCGAGGTCAGTGAAGATAGGTCTCGAAGGGATCGGTTCTTCCTTCGCTTCACCTTGCGGCGACAAGCCTCATGCAAAATCGCAAACCCTGCCAGAATTCCAGCTTCGTCTCCCTGTTCAATGGGCGACCGCTGATTGTCAGCGTATTTCAAAATTGTATTCGCGACTTTGGATCGGGCAGATTTCTTTATTCCTTTCAAAACGCCGTATCTGCTTAGCCACGCAAGAATTCCCCTCCGCCGCTTTGAGTCGCTTAGCGCATTGTCGTTCAGGGCCTTCAAGGCTCTGTCATCATGTTCTCGATCTTCGTGGGCTTCAAATCCAGAAACAGAGCCACCTATACGTGGCTCAATTAGCGCTATCAAGTTCTCCGCTGCAAAACGTGCCTTGTCCAACGATGAGTTCACTCTGCTTCGCTTCGTTCGGCTGCGCGTTTCCATTGCTCATTTTCCAAGAGGGTTGTTTTGTTCACGCGTAACTTCGAACAACCGGGTATCATGTGAATTATCGACTTCGTCGTCTCTACCAATGCCTTGGGCATCCACGGGCTCAGAAAGATGCGGTCTATGGACTTCAGATCGAGGGCGAGCGACGTTGACTCCAGCTCCTCGTTCTTGTCCCGATAGATGATGCGAAACTCTTTTTCGTCTTCATATGGCTGGCGTTTGAGGAACGGCAGCTCGCTCACTCGCGGACGAAGCGCCTTTATATTTCTTATGAGTTCATATCTTACCGTACCGCTTTTGACATTGGACGTTGCGCCTATGCATTCCACCAGCTTCTCGTATTCGAACTGAATACACACACCATTCGATCCGTCGGTGAACACTCTCCAATGATGATAGGTCTCGCGCGCTTCCGTGAAGCACAGTGCAAGCACCGATTTGAGTTTCGCTCGGAGCTTATACTGGCCCATAAAGTACGCATCGTTTTTGTCGTCCCAAGTCGCCGGACTGAGCAAAGTTAGTCGGCGGTGATACAAAATATCAAGCAGCGATGGGAGGTTGGTATACCGCCTCAGCGGAAGCATTCCTGTATTCGGCGTCGCCATTAGATTTCAGTCGCTCATGGGTTATCGTAGTTTCGGTAACTCTTTCGTACCTTGAATCGGGTGCGTCAAGTTATGCTTAGATTGTAGCTTGTTGAGCGTTTCCTGATTCGGTGGTTGCCTCACCTCTTGAGCACGGAGGAATGCAGTTTTGCTGCGCGCGAGCGCGGCGCTGTCAAACGCGAACGTCGTCTCCTCTTCGGGTGCCCATTACGGCAAGAGCGTCTTGGCCCTTTGACCGCGCTACTTGATTGCAACAGTCTCCCGAAGGGGGATCGATCTTGCTCGCTAGTCAACGCCAGCTCTTTCTTTGCCGGATGATGTCTCTTGCAGCGTTTAATTGCGCCGCGAGAGAATTCGCGCCGACAACGTCCGGGTGCACACCCTTCATCAGCGCCCGATAACGCTGCTCGAAGAGGCTTCGCTCGAAATCGCCATCCTCTCGCAAGCCAAGTGTTCGGCATGCGGTGACGAAGGGATCGTCGCTTCCGGCCGTGTACGTTTCGGCTCGCTCATTCTGGGTTTGACCGTGCTCGCCATGACTATGTGATTGCTGATCGGATTGTTTTGTAAAGAAAATTTCCACCATTTTGAACAGAAGCCTGAACGGGAAAACTGCGAACCAGAGGATTGTTAAGAATAGTCTCGCGATGAAGCGGCCCGCCATAGAAAGGCCCGCCGATGTTATCTGCCAAAGAAACTCGCCGAGGGATTCGCCCGCTTCAACAGCGGCCTCAAACAAGAGGTGACGGCAGCCTTCCGAGCGAGCGACGGGCCGGAGGCTTTCGAGGCCGCCCTAGCCGACCAGGGCTATTTGCTCGCAAAAGGCGACCGTCGCGATTACGTCATTGTCGATCGCGCGGGCGGCGTGCACAGCCTCGCTCGACGTATCGACGGCATGAAGGCCGCAGAGCTGCGGGAGTTCATGGCACCGATGAATCCCGAGCAGTTGCCGAACATCGAGCAAGCCCGCGAGATTGCAGCAGAGCGTGAGCGCCGTGCCAAAGAGCAAGAAGCGCCGCTTGATGCGTTGCGTATCGAGAAAGCCTATGCGCGCGGCGATGATTATGTCAGCCAGACTCAGGCCGCGCTCAAAGATCACATTCAACGGCAAGAAGCGTTGAATGATCGGTCCGAACTCGACCGCTTCATCGATGTCCACGAGTCGAAGAGCCAAGCGCGCGACGATCACAATGAGATCGATCTTGAATTTGCGGATAGATTTCAGGAGGAAGCGAGACAACCAACCCAGCCAAGCGAGGAGTCCGTCGAGGACGAACACCAGAGGCGCGAAAAGGAGGTGCGCAAAATTCAGCTCGCCGATGAAGAAGCTCGCCGACAATCGGCCGAGCAAACACCCACAACCAAATCCGAGAGCAAGAATTACGACAACGTCGAAATGACCGATTCGATGCAGGCTCGAATGAACCGATTGCTGGACAAGGACGACGAAGTTGACCGTTCGCTCGATCGCGGTGACGACGGGGGCCACGACCGGCAGCGCGAGGCTCCGGGTGGTGGCCGCACCCGGAGCCGCTAAGGGCAGCTTGGGCCAAATGCCAAAATCTATTTCTGCATATGCCCAAAGTCGTGCAAGCGGTGAAATGCTTGCTTATCAGGGTATTCCGCGAGACGCGCAACGAGCTTCTCGCGCCTTTTCCCACTATGCGCAGGCCGTCAGCAATGTGCGCGGAGCAGTACGCCGACTACATCGCCGCTTGCGAAGGCAAGATCACTTGGCGGCAGTATTTTGCCAAATGGGGCAAAAGCGGCTTGACGCCATGAGTAGGGCGTCACCCATTCGGCGGGACAGCAGCGATTAGAAATAGCTTAGTCTAGATGTTCTCTTTATAGATCAATATATTATGCAGTATATTGCATGGTTTTTAAATGAAAATTCTTGCATTTTGGCGGGATCGCCGCTTACTTGCGGCCGTGACAAAGCTCGACCAGATCAAGCGGCATTTGAAGCCCGGACATGCTTACCGTCGCGCCGACCTGGCCCAATGGTCGAATGCCGTTGACCGCCATCTCAAGCAACTCGTGGCGGACGGAACGCTTACGAAGCTGTCGGGCGGTCTTTATTGCCGTCCCGAAGAAACGAGTTTCGGCAAAGCGCCGCCCAAGGACGGCGAACTCGTCGAGACCTTCCTCAAGGACTCGCGGTTTCTTCTCACTTCGCCAAACGCCTATAATCAGCTTGGCGTCGGCACCACGCAGCTTTACGACAAAACCGTCGTCTACAATCACAAACGTCATGGTGAGTTTTCACTTGGTGGCAGGAAATTCGAATTCCGCGTGAAGTCTTCTTTTCCGAAGAAGCTCACAAAGGAGTTCCTGCTTGTCGACCTCGTGAACAATCTTGACCGCCTTGCCGAGAACCAAGATGAGGTTCTGGAACGCGTGAAGCAGCAGCTAACCGCGTATGAACCTGCTCGCTTGAAACGTGCAGCACAGAACTACGGAAATGTCAGAGCGAAGAAGTTCTTTTCGCAAGCGCTGACGCCACATGCCGCTTGATTTTCTACACAACCATGCGGACTTTTCAGCGCTCATAAGGATTGTTGCGCAGGAGAAGGGAGTCGGCCGGGCTCTTGCCGAAAAAGACTGCGCCCCTTCGACCAGATGGCAAAACTACCCATTGCCGCCCGGCTAGTCGGGTTGCGGTGCAATTGCTTGAAACCAAGGAAGGGGGGCAAATTGGCCCGCGCGAGTTGCATCGCTCAGATCGGTGAGAAACGCACTCATGTTTGGAAAACCATCGATAGAATCAGGGCCCAATTTAACTAACGCCTTTTGGCGATTCGCATTATAGTTGAGCCTCTTCCCAACGATTGCCCGGCACGAGATGGAACTGCCCGATGAGAATCCATATCAATCGTGAG
>JBAQHC010000713.1:0-1622 GCA_049288095.1 Alphaproteobacteria bacterium
CGTCAAGGGAGGGGGGATTCATTCTTGAAATCATCTTCATCACTCAATCCCGGGAAACGCGAAACAGCCGGCAATACGCTTTTTCCACCACTCCGACAGCGCAACCAGCGAAACACTCCGACCGCTAACGGCATGAATGAAGCGCTTGTCTTCGACCAAGACGCCGCAATGGCGCGCGGGAAAGTTCGGGCGCAAGCGAAACACGATGATGTCGCCAGGGGCGCCGGGCGGCGGCACGCGGTGCAAATGCTCTTCAAGCGCAAGGATCAAACGCTCGCTCTCGCTGCCATCATTGTGCTGCGGATAGGCACGCGTGTCGCGCGGCTCCGGCCCGCACACGGCGCGATAGACGCCGCGCACAAGCCCCAAGCAATCGCAGCCGACACCCTTGAGCGACGCGCGATGATGATAAGGCGTGCCGAGCCAGCTCAGCGCCTCGGCGATGATTTCGTTTCGTTTCATGTGTTTGCCTTTCACCTCGCCCCGCTTGCGGGGAGAGGTCGAATGCGAAAGCATTCGGGTGAGGGGATGTGCAACGAGTCTTTGTTGCGCCCCTCACCCTGCCCTCTCCCCAGTCGGGGAGAGGGTTCCTTATCTCGCTCACTTGTATCTGCTGCCGCCGTCCATGACGTCGGTTGCGCCGGGATAGGAGATCGCAAAATCATTGCCCGGCATGTAGGGAAAGCCTCTGAAGCGCGCGGCGTTATTGAACTTCGATTGGCAAGTAGCGAATTGCTTGTCGCATCCCGCCGTCACCGCGAACGCATCGCCAATTGCAATCGGCTGCGGCGCCGGCAGCCAGGCTTCGATCTGATGTACGCCCGCGGCAAGCGAATGGCGCTTGATCTCGACGGCAAAGCCGTCATTCGCGCCGCTTGTCCAGCTGAGCTTGCCGCGCGTGAACCACTCGCCGGTAAACGCGCCAAGCCCGGAGGCGACGAACACGCGGGCTTCCTCGATCACGCTCGCGACCGCGCCCGTGCCGTTGAACAGCGGGTTAGCCAAATCGAAACCGCAGCGCGCATCGCCGAGATCGGCATCGCAGCCGAACATGTAGCGCCGCCCTTGCGGCTGATCGAGCTTGGCGGAAAGCCCGCGCAGTTCCGCCGTGAAGCTTTTCTCAGAGCGCGTAACCTCACCGACGAGGCAGGCTTTGAGGATCGTGCGCTGGCTCACATCCTGCCAGTTGACGAGCATGAGCGTCACGCTCGCTTCGTCGTAAAGCCCTTGGCTCAGCGCATTTTCATCGAGGCTGTCATCCGAAAGCACGCCGATTACTGACATATCGTCGACCGAAAGCCCGAGCGCGCTGTCGGCGCGGCTTGCTGAGAGCCCGGTTGCCGCGCGATAGGTGACGCTATCGATCACGAGATCCCGGTCGTGATCGGTGAAGCCTTGAATGGCGCGGTCGCGCCTTTCGATGCGCCAGCAGCGGCAGAGCGTTGTTGCGCCGCTTGCGAGATGCGCCGCGAGTGAAGTGGACAGCGTTTTCATCGTTGCCCTCCGCCGGCATCCTCTTCTAATCCTCCCTCCCCTTGCGGGAGGGAGATAGAGGGAGGGGTTCTAAAGAGGGCGGCTTCACCCTCCCCCAGCCCCCTCCCGTCAAGGGAGGGGGGATTCAT
>JBAQHC010000714.1:0-5432 GCA_049288095.1 Alphaproteobacteria bacterium
AAGTGTTACTGCCTTGCACGGGGTAATTCTGGCGGGTCATTTGGCGGGTTTATTGGCGGGTTTGGTTTGGCTCCAACCCTCTGATTTTCAACGGAATTAAGGAGCATCCACCATGAAGGGCGGGGGCGCATCCGACAGGGCTGGCCTCTGCCATGCAGCTAAAAGACCGGTGTAAAGATACGGGACGGCGCGACACGGGAGGATACAGCACATGGACTTGTCAGACCCTGTAAACTTGGCTGAAGATTTGCTTGAGCGCGTTGCGCAGGGCAACCTCACCTTCACCAAAAGCGAAGTGAAGAAGATTGCCGCGATGCTGGACAAGCTGGCGTGGCGTGTGGGCGACGCCTATCAGGTCGCCGCCGCTCTCGCTGACTTCGCCCGCATGAAAGACGATCCCGCCGTTATACGCGCCCTCGACTTTCTGGCCGACCCGATGCGGCCCGGCATGATGGGGTCGTTTGTCACGAAAAGGCATCGTGAGGAATCGAAAATCTTTCAGCGGGTCATAGAAGGCCATGAGGCGTGGGTGAAAACGCAAAAAGAGATCGCACGCAGGAACCGCCGTGTGAAAGCGGCGGGGGCACAGAAGCCCAAAACCAAAGCGGCATCGAAACCTGTCCGCAAGAAAGTCAGCCGCTAGCGCCTTCTGTCGGGCGCATCCGCCCCCGCCAGTATGGTCCGGGCCGAACCCGGCTCTAGGCTGCGCCCCGAGTCTTCGTCTCGTCCCTTCGGGTGACGATCCCTCGCGCAAGAGTCCATGGCATGAGCCGAAGGCTCATTGGTCATTTCCTTGATCGCTAGGGGACGCCGCCCCCCGCGCGCGCAAGGCATCCCAACGTCTCCCTGAAGGGACCCTCGTTCGGAGCCTCCTTGCACTTGCTACCCCCGCTCTCGCCGAGGGGCAACCGGTTGCATGCGCAACCCGTCTGCCCAAAGAAGAGGAAGGAAGGGAACCCCTGAGTCCTCAGGGAAGGGAGAGCAGAGGGCCGTCCTTGCGCCATCCCGATCCGGTATGCAGCTTCGAGGCGGTCCCACCGGGCGGGATTTCGCAGAGGATCGCCACAAACTGGCTGATCGTGAATTCCTCCTCGGGCCGCCACAGCGCGGTGAAGATAGGCGCATTGTCCTTTAGCCCGAGCCGGTAGCTCCGCACATGCCATTTTGTGAACTCGGCATCGCCGGCGAGCGCCACGAGCTTGTCCGCGTCCGCGCCATTCAGCGCGATCCCGCTCACATGCAGGTAGAATCCGTCCCCGAATTGTGACTCGTAGACATCTTCGTCCAGCACCGCCCAGACGGTGAGGATGCCGCCAGCGCCCTTGATGCGCTGGCGCACGATCTCGACCATCGCAGACGTGATTTCAGATTCGCCGGGATGCTCTGGCGGACCGGTCCGCAGGACGTTACGCTTGTCCTCAAACGACATGAGCGACCTCGCTCGGGCGGCAAGATTTCAGATGATGTATCATCGCGCGCAACGCCAAGAACTGGGACGAAATCCTTGGCACAAATTTGGCACAGTGAGCAGCGACATTTAGCGATTTACAGCGACATCCAGCGATGCTAACTTCTTTAAATCGTTGAATTATCCAATTAAATCAGTGTGCTAGATTATCCTCCGAAGGCAGAGGTCACAGGTTCGAATCCTGTCGGGTGCGCCAGTCTTGTTCAAAACTAAGTACCGGGGTCGCACCGGCGGTATGGGCTGCGGCGGCGCTCGCGAGAGCGTTTTTCGGCCCTGTGATACGGATTTCTTCCCGGCCTAGACGCACCTCGCTGACCATTAGCCGGAGATAGGCCCGCGCAAACTCGGGTCTCCCTTTGTCCATTAGACGCTCACGGGCTGCCTCGGCGAAGGCGGCAGCCTTATCAGCGGGCACCGGCTCCAGCGGTGCTTCCAACCGCGCGTCCTTAGCCGCGGCGAGCTTTGTCACCTGATCGCGCCGCTCTTGCAGCTTGGCAATCCGGTTCCTCAGGCTGTCGTCCAGGGTAACGCCGTTCTCTACGGCGCCATAGAGATGACCGATCTTACGATCAATGTCCTTTTGCTCGTCCTTCAGAGCCCGCAAGTCTTGCCGCAAAGACTCGGTCTTGACCGAAGCGCGTGCAGCCAGAGCCGACGTGATCTCCTGAATGCGGTCCGGCTTGAGCACGTTCTCGCAGAAGCTCTTCAGGACGATCTGATCGAGAGCATCACGCGCGATGCGCACGCCTCTACAGCTTGTACTGCCTTCGTCGACGCATCGAGCGCAAACATAATAGCGATAAGCATTGTTCTTGCCGGTCTGCGCCTTGAGGCTTGCTCCGCAGAGCCCACATTTCGCGATCCCGGCCAACAGAACTGAGGAGGTCGCCATACGCGGCGCCGTCTTCATAGGATGGAAGGCGTCGAGTTTCTCCTGAGCGGCGGCAAACATACTGGCTTCGACGACGGCCGGCACCTCCAGTCCAATCCACTCCTCGCGCGGCTTTTCGAGGCGGGTCTTACTGTCTCTTCGGTTGAACCAGCACCGGCCGACATAAGCTTCATTGCGTAAGATTTTGCCGACAAATTGGACTGCGAATGGTTTGCCCAGTCTTGTTCTGAAACCTGCCGCATTGACCCGCTTGACGACCGACTTGATTCCTAGCGGCCCAGAGGTTCCATCCCCTCGCGCGTAAAGCTCGAAGATGCGCTTGGCGATCTCAGCTTCGGGCGGATGGATCGCAAGCTTCTTCTTCTCCTTAAGTCCCCGTGTCTCCGCAACTATAGTTCGATAGCCAAACGGAGCTTGTGAGCCATTCCAGAAACCCTCCCGGGCATTGGCGATCATCGCTCCGCTGACGACAGCGCTGCTGAAGGCGCTTTGATGCTCATAAACGCTATTCATAACGCCTTTAATCAGGCGGCCGTTCGCATCGTCGCCAAAGTCCTCCATGATCGAAACAAGCTTGACCCGCCGCTTAGTCAATTGCTTGTCCATGATCGCGGCATCAGCAGCGTTTCGAGCAAATCGTGACAAGTTGTAGACAATCACAACGTCGAAGGGGCGCTCGGCCGAACAAGCGATTCGCAGCATTCTTTGTAATTCCGGACGCTTGTCGGTTGTCCCGCTCGCACCGCGCTCTTCAAAGACCTGGACAACGGTCCATCCCTTGGCCTCGCAATAGGCCTCTGCCTTCCTGCGCTGCTCGGGAATCGAGAGGTCGTGCTCAGCCTGGCGGGTGGTCGAAACCCGGGCATAGATGGCGACATGCATGGCGAAACCTCACCTCTTCTCGGACGGATCATTGTCGTTGGCCGCGATGAGGGCGACAAGGTCCGACAGATACGTTTCGAACAGCACGAGTTCGTCTTCTCGAACCGCGATTTCGAGCGGCCAATTTCCGATTACCGCCAAGGAGAGCTGTGCCTCGCCATTGTCGTTTGCGGCTGGCCGCCGGCGAATTCTCCTCTTACGAGAGCGTTGATCACCGGCCACGCCCGCCCCCGCGGCACGAGGGCTTATGCGTTCGCGGGTGAACCCCCTGGTTTGCCCGTCTCAACCTCAACACGGTCTCCTCCTTTCAAAGGAAGAGACGGAATTGAGAAGCAGCTTCTATTCACTTGATCTCTGCAAGGCCCGCGGTCAAGTGCGATGCGCACTCCAAGAGAAGCTGTGATTGGCCCTCGGCGGGATCGAATTCCTGATGGTTTTCTGTCCAACTCCTAACGCGTTTCTAACGGATTTCTATCCAAATCCTACCGACTTTGCTACCGATCCGCTCTACGGTATTGGCTGTGCAGCAGGGATTTCGATCGATCCATTGCATCCACGACCGTGAGAGCGTTGTCCGCGGGCTATCTTTCAGCATGATCGAGAGTTCACTTTTCCCGAGTGTGTAACCGTCGTGCAACAGTCATCCGCCTACGGAGCAAAGTTTGAGGCGAAGAAATTGCTATTCTCTTTTTTGAGATCAATTTTTTTGGTTGTTCAAATCGCGTGGTGTCGATTTTTTCGGGGCGCTTTTATGCGCGCCTCCTTAAAAAGGCGTCTATTTCAGATGCATCTAGTCCCCCAATGATGCTTTAGGAGCACTTTCGAAAAATGCTGTCCGCTGATTCAGCGCGCCTTCTTTCTGGGGGCAATGCGATTTAAAGCGCTGGGGTTCCGACGCATTCCTATTTTCGATGAACGCGAATCTTTTTGGCACGGCGCCCGCGCGGCAATGGCGCTGGTCGCGGATTTGGAACAGCGACCTCAAAGAGTGCTGCGGTGTTCACGCCAAGGGCCTCCGATAGGCGGTCAAGCAGGTCGATCGAGGGGTTGTAGATTCGCCGTTCCAGGCCGCTGACATAGGTGCGGTCGACGCCCGCCTGGAATGCCAGAGCTTCCTGCGAGAGGCGCATTTCGAGCCTGATTCTCTTGAGGTTTTCGGCGATCAGTCTCCGTGACTTCATGCCCGGAGGCGAGCGCACTAGAACCTTAATCCACGGGATATATCCTACATTTGATATTCGAACCCGGGGCGTGGATCGTGAGACAAATCGAGCTGCCACTTAGCAAGCTTGTCCTTTCGAGCCTCAACGTCCGTAAAGACCTCGATGCCGGACAGGAAGATTCAGGGATCGAAGAGCTTGCTCAAAGCATCAGGGAAAAGGGGCTGATCCAGGCGCTTCTCGTTCGCCCATTGCCGAACGGCAATTACGAGGTGATCGCAGGTCAACGCCGGCTGTTGGCCTGCAAGAGAATTGGATTCGAGCCCGTCCCATGCCGCGAGCGCGACAACCTCAGCGATACCGACGCTGTAACGATATCGCTGATCGAGAATGTGCAGCGCGCGGACATGAATCCGCTCGACAAGGCCCAAGGCCTGAAAACTCTTTACGACGACTTCAAGTCTTACGACCGTGTCGGTAGAGAAGTCAGTCTGTCAGCCTCGACGGTTCGCAAATATGTTCGGCTGCTGTCACTTCCTGAAGAGATCCAGGAGCGCATCTCGACAAGCGCAGGCGCAATGAGCATCAGCGCTCTTTCACAACTTGCCCAAAACTTCTCAGACGATGAAGCTGTCGAGGCATACGAGGAGATCGCCGCTTTCAATTCGAGAATCCAGACGGAAATTCTGAGGCGCAGCAACGGCGACATTGCTCGCGTGCGCAACCTAGCAATAGAAGCTCAGGAAGGTGCCTTTGATGTCGTGCGCTGCGGTGGCTCTTATGGGTGTGATGTCATTCAGCGGCTGCTCACTGGCGAAATTTCCCGTGCGGATTTCCAGCAAATGGTCCGTGACGCGGCAGATCAAGCTGATTCCAACATGAGCGCAACGGCACTAAAGTCGGCAGCCCGCGAGTTCTGGAAGGCGCTGGCAAGAGATTGATTGTCGAAGCCCCCTAAGCCGCCTGGTTGCGGAGTAGCAAAGCCAATGTCTTGGCGTCTGCTTTGGGGGTGGAAACCGGACATCAATGG
>JBAQHC010000715.1:0-4109 GCA_049288095.1 Alphaproteobacteria bacterium
GTACAAAGACGTTACAGGGACGACCGCCTGAAGTCATTTCTTCTAGTTTCACGAGGCAATTATCCAAATTCAACTGACCAGTGTTGGTCACCTTAATGCGGATCGTTCTTACGGCAGGGTTGATCGACATGCTTGGCTCGGTGACTGAAAAAGGGGCGCTGTCTCCGTGTTCAATTCGCAGAGCTGGGATCGCCTGTAGCCGACTACGGTTCGCGTATTCAAGGAGCCACCACAAGAGGAGAACCAGAGGGACAATGATCATAACTGACCATGTCGGAATCTGACTCGCCCAGGGCGACCCTCTAGACACCAACCATTTAATCGCGCCGAGAACTGCCAAAACGACGCTGGCAAAAATAAATCGGCGAACTCCAACCGCTTCCTTGATCGTCGTCCAACGATTTTCGAGCCATTTCATCTCAATCGCCCAACGATGCCTAACCTCTAATCCAAATCCTTGATTGCTTGGCGCGGCTTGCCCTCAACACGCGCCGCAAGCGCCGCTGCGAGGAAAACGTCGATATCGCCATCGAGCACGCGTGCGGGATCGGTGCGCTCAACGCCTGTGCGTAAGTCTTTCACCAGCTGATAGGGCTGCAAGACGTAAGAGCGGATTTGGTGGCCCCAGCCGATCTCGGTCTTCTCGGCCTGCTTGGCTTGCGCGGCTTCCTCGCGCTTTAGCATTTCAAGCTCGTAGAGCTTGGCGCGCAGCATGTTCCACGCCGTGGCCTTGTTCTTGTGTTGCGAGCGCTCGTTCTGACACGCGACCACAGTGCCGGTCGGGATATGGGTGATGCGAATTGCGCTGTCCGTCGTATTGACGTGCTGGCCGCCCGCGCCGGAGGAGCGATAAGTATCGATGCGCACATCCTTTTCCGGAATGTCGATCTCGATTGTCTCATCGACCACCGGATAGACTGAAACCGATGCAAAGCTCGTGTGCCGGCGCGCGTTTGAATCAAACGGCGAGATACGCACCAGGCGATGCACGCCGCCCTCGGTCTTGAGCCAGCCGAATGCGTCCTCGCCTTTGATCAAGAGCGTCGCGGATTTGATGCCGGCTTCTTCGCCGGCATTCTCTTCCATCACCTCGACCTTCATTTTTCGGTCGTTCGCCCAGCGCATATACATGCGCTCGAGCATCAGTGCCCAATCCTGGCTTTCCGTGCCGCCGGCGCCCGCGTGAATTTCGACATAAGCGTCATTGCCGTCGGCTTCGCCCGAAAGCAGCGCCTCGAGCTCCGCCGTCTTGGCGCGTTTGGCGAGATCTTTGAGCGAGCGCTCGGCGTCGGCAACCATCGCCTCGTCGCCCTCGGCCTCGGCAAGCTCGATCAGCTCCACCGTATCCTTAAGTTCGGTTTCGAGCGATGTGAACGCCTTCATCTGCTTTTCAAGGCGCGTGCGCTCACGCATCAGCTTTTGCGCAGCTTGCGGATTATCCCAGAGCTTTGGGTCTTCGGCTTTTAGGTTGAGCTCGCCCAAACGCTTCTTCGCAGCGTCGAAGTCAAAGATGCCTCCTCAGCAGCGCAAGCGACTGCTGGATTTCATTGGCGAGGGCTTCGACTTCCGCTTTCATGACCTTGCTCCGATCCCTCCGTCAGATATGGCGCAGAATGTTCCGTGTAAAGAGGCAATGGCTCCCGTTATCCCCTCTCCCCTTGAGGGAGAGGGTTAGGGTGAGGGGTTGAATCAAAGACTCGCTTGTTGCCCCACCCTCACCCAGATCGCCAACGGCGCGAGACGCGCCGGGCGATCCGACCTCTCCCATCAAGGGAGAGGCGATTAGCGGAATCAATAAAGGCCGCCGGTGCCGGAGCCGATATTCGCGCCGCCGGGTGAAGGCGGCGGTTGGGCCGGTGCGCCCTCTTCGCCGTCGCTCTGCATGTCTTGCGCGGAGAGCGGCTGGCCTTGCAGCACCGGCCCCTCTTCACCCGATGGCTCGGTGCCGGTCTTGAAGGCTTCCATCACCGTGCCGGTTTCCGCATCGCTCGGCAGGCCTGACTCAAGATTGACGCGCACCATTGTGAGGCCCGGCGGAACGCGGAACGGAACTGCCGGCTTATCGCCGATCACGGCCTGCATGAAATCGCGGAAGATCGGCGCCGCGACGAGGCCGCCGGTGCCGCCCTTGCCCATCGGCGTCGGCGTGTCGTAGCCGACAAAGATGCCGAGCGCGAGATCGGGCGAGAAGCCCAGGAACCACGCATCCTTCTCATCGTTCGTCGTGCCCGTCTTGCCGGCGAGCGGCTTGCCGACCGAGGAGATGACGGCGCCCGTACCGCGTAACACAACGCCAGTCATGATGTTGACGATCTGATAGGCCGTACGCGGATCAAGTATCTGAGGACGAAGATCAGGCAATATCGGCTCGCCCTGCCCATCCCATTTCGCCGCCGAGCACTCCGGACAGTTGCGTTGATCGTGCCTGTAGATCGTCTTACCGAAGCGATCCTGCACGCGGTCAATCAGCGTTGCATCGATCTTCTTGCCGCCATTGTCGAGTGTGCAATAGGCCGACAGCAGGCGAATAAGCGTCGTTTCGACCGCGCCGATCGACATCGAGAGCGGCTTGAACGCCGGCACCTCTTTGATGATGCCGAAGCGGTGAATGTAATCGACGATGGTGTCCATGCCGATCTCTTGGGCGAGACGGATGGTGACGACGTTGCGGGATTTCTCGATCGCGCGGCGCAAGGTGGAGGGGCCGAAGCTGAACTCGCCCTCATAGTTTTCCGGCTTCCAGAAGCCGAGGCCCGGCCCTTGATCGAGCACGAAGGGCGTATCGAGCACGAGGCTCGACGGTGTGAAGCGCGTGCCGCCGTCATAATCGAGCGCCGCGGAATAGACGAACGGCTTGATCGACGAGCCCGGCTGACGCAGCGCCTGCGTTGCGCGGTCGAACTCGCTCTCTGCAAAGCTGAAGCCGCCTGACATGGCGAGCACACGGCCGGTATGCGGATCCATCGCAAGGATCGCGCCGTTGACGGCCGGAATTTGATGCAGAGTCCAATATTTGATCTGATCCGGATCCGGCGTTTTGTCCTGGTTCAGCTCGCGCACATCATCGAGCAAGACCGGCGAGACATAAACAACATCGCCGCGCGCGAAGACCTGTGTGGCCTTTGTCGGGAACGCGGTGAGCCCGCCGCTCTTAAGGCGCGTCCGGGCCCACGTGACATCGCTCACAGGAATGTTGCCGTGGCCGCCCGAGCGCAGACCGATCTCGGCGCGATCCTCGCTCACGCTCAGCACGACGGCGAGCGTCCACTCCGGCACGTCGGAGAGCGGCTGAATTGCCTGCAGCAATTGCTCCCAGCTCTTGCCCGGCGTTGCGAGATCGATCTTCGTCACCGGCCCGCGATAGCCTTGCGTGCGGTCATAGGTCTGCAAGCCGTCGCGCAACACTTTTTGCGCCACGCGCTGGTAATCCGTATCGAGCGATGTCCTGACCGAGAGGCCGCCCTGATAAAGCTGCTTCTCGCCGAACACCGAATAAAGCTCACGCCGCACTTCCTCCGTGAAGTAGGCAGACTCGGGGAAGTTGGAAGAAACCTTGCGCGGGAACACCTGAAGATCGGAGTGTTTGGCATCATCGCGCTGTTGTTTCGTGATGAAGCCGTTGTCATACATCTGATCGAGCACATAATTGCGGCGGTCAATCGCTTTACTGCGCGCATCGAGCGGGTTGTAATTGTTCGGCGCTTTTGGCAGCGCGGCGAGGAATGCCGCTTCCGAAATCGTCAGCTCATCGAGCGGCTTGTCGAAATATTGGAGCGACGCGGAGGCCACGCCATAGGCCGACATGCCGAGATAGATCTGGTTGAGATAAAGCTCGAGAATCTGGTCCTTGGTGAAGTGGCGCTCGATCTTTTGCGCGATCAGCGCCTCTTTCACTTTGCGCTCGAGCTTCTGGTCGCTCGACAGCAGAAAGTTCTTGGCGACCTGCTGCGTAATGGTCGAGCCGCCCTCGGGCCGGCGGTGGCGGAGATAATTGCCGATATTGGCAATCGCCGCGCGCAGGATGCCGCGCAAGTCGATGCCGCCATGCTTGTAGAAGCCGGCATCCTCCGCAGCGACGAAGGCGTTGCGCACGAGCGGGGGAATTTCAT